>JBKHCQ010000005.1:0-29973 GCA_046541755.1 Anaerolineales bacterium
CGCGAAGAACGTGGAGAAAGGCGTAAAAGACCCTTCTGAAAAAACTGACGCACCTCGCTTCTTTGTTCCAGTGTTCCAGATAAGGTTCCGCGTTGGGCTGCGACCCGCCCCTTGCTCTCTACTCCTCGCTGTTTTTTATTGACACCCCTCTCAAACTCTGTAAAATAGAAGGGAAGTCAGACAACTGTTCAGGCGTAGTCCTCTGTCCATAAACTATTCCGTCTCGCAGAATAGGCGTTGATCTGGATAGAATTTGCGTCTTCCCTCACACACAGGACACACAAAGGAGCGACCTATGAAAGTAACCTTTACCTTGAATGGTAAACCGCAGACCTTTATTTCCTCCCCCTCCGAAACCCTCTTTCGATTGCTGCGTCGCAACGGTATTTTGAGCATCAAATTCGGCAGCGAGGATGGCACTGATGGTTACAGCACCGTGCTGCTGGACGGCAAGCTGTGCAACAGCGTCGTCACACTGGCCGCGCAGGCGGATGGACACGAAATCCTCACCGTGGAGGGTTTGAGCGGCCATCATCGGCCTGGCTGGCGCGAGGGCGCGGCCTGGCATCCTATCCAGAAGGCCTTCATCGAAAGCGGCGCGATCCAGAGCGGCTACGACACCCCCGCGCTGATCTTGGCCGCCAAGGCGTTGCTCGACCGGAACCCGAACCCCACCGAGGCCGAGGTACGCGATGCCATCAGCGGCATCGTCTCGCGGGAGACCGGCTACGTCAAGCCGGTGATGGCCGTCCTGCGCGCGGCGGCCTACCTGCGCGGCGAGGATCCGGAGCCGCTGGAAGGCAGTCCTGGCGATGAGATGTTCCTCATGCCCGAAGGCCTGCTGGGGCCATCGGAGCCGCCGGCGCCATTAGAAAGCGGCGGCGGGAGCGGCGGCGCACAGACGCGCGTCAAAACCCAGCCCAAGGTCTTCGTCACCGAGCAGGCCGAGCGCTTCGACGTGGTCGGCAAGCCGCTGCCCAAGGTGGATGCGCCCAAGCTGGCGCAGGGCAAGGCCGCGTTCGTCGCCGACTTCGAGCGGCCCGGCATGCTGTACGGAAAGATCCTCCACAGCCCGCACGCCCACGCGCGCATCAAGGACATCGACACGCGCAAGGCGGAGGCGCTGCCCGGCGTCCACGCCGTGCTGACCTACAAGAACGTCCCGCGCGTGGTCTACTCCACCGCCGGCCAATCCTATCCCATCCCCGGCCCGCTGGATTACGTCAGCTTTGGCGATAAAGTCCGTTACGTGGGCGACCGCGTCGCGGCCGTCGCTGCCGAGACGCCGGAGATCGCCGAGCAGGCCCTGGAGTTGATCGAGGTCGATTACGAGGTGCTGGAGCCGGTGCTCACGCTCGATGAGGCGATGGCCGAGGGCGCGCCCGTCATCCACGACCAGGACGATTACGTCCCCTTCGGCGAGAGCGATCCCAGCCGGAACTTGGTGGCCAAGGTGCGCATCGATCTGGGCGACGTGGATGCGGCGTGCGACGGCGCGGATCACGTCTTCGAGACGCAGATCGAGACCCAGAAGATGAAGCACATCCCGCTGGAGCCGTGGGTGACGCTCACCTATTGGGATGAGGATGATCGTCTGGTGATCGTGACCTCCACCCAGGTGCCCTATCATGTCCGCCGGATTTTGGCGCCGGTGTTGGGCCTTTCCGAGGGGCAGATTCGCGTCATCAAGCCCCGAATTGGGGCCGCGTTTGGCAACAAGCAGGAGATCTATGAGGACATCCCCGCCCATCTGACCATCGCGACGGGTCGCCCCGTGCGCCTGGAGTTGACGCGCGAGGAGCAATTTATCTATACGACGACGCGCCATCCGATGCGGGTCAGGTATCGCATCGGCGTGAACGATGATGGCACGATGGTCGCGCAGGATATGTATGCTTGGAGCGACACCGGCGCGTACGGCGGTCACGGCCTCACCGTGTTGGGCAATACCGGCCACAAGACGCTGCCGCTCTACAACACGCCTAACCTGCGCTTCTGGGGCGATACCTACTACACCACTCGGCCCCGCGCGGGCGCCTATCGCGGCTATGGCGTGACGCAGGGCGTCGTCGCTACCGAGACGCTCATCACGGAGGTGGCCGCCGAGATGGGGCAGGATCCGCTGGCGTTCCGCCTCCAGAACATCATCGAGTCGCACACGGAAAATTTGATGAGCAAGGTGTGGAGCGAGGGCCGCGAGGCGCGTGGCGAGATGATCGAGACCAACGCGCTGCGCGAGGCGGCCATCCAGGGCGCGGCGGCCATCGGCTGGGACGATAAGTTCGGCAATCCCGAATGGCACACCGTCCCCGATCAACCGCACCTGCGACGCGGCATCGGCGTCTGTTTCCTGATGCAAGGTTCCGGCATCCCCAACTTGGATATGGCGGCGGCCAGCATCAAGATGAACGATGACGGCACCTTCAACGTCATGATGGGCGCCACCGATCTGGGCACCGGCTCCGATACCGTGCTGGGTCAGATCGCGGCGGAGGTCATCGGCTGCGAGTTGGATGACCTGATCATTCGCTCCTCCGATACCGACGTCACACCCTTCGATAAGGGCGCCTACGCATCGAGCACCACCTACATCAGCGGCGGGGCGATGGCCAAGGCCGCCGAGAAGGTCGCGCAGCAGATTCGCGCGGTCGCGGCCGATATGGTGGGCGTCGATCCGGCGGCGTTCACGCTCAAAAAGGGGCGCGCCTGGCTGGATGACGGCAGCAGCATCGATTACCGCAAGATCGCGATGTACGCGCTGCATCAGCAGAACCAGCACCAGATTATGGGGCAGGCCTCATTCATCAGCCCGGTCAGTCCGCCGCCGTTCGCCGCCCAGTTTGCGGAGGTGACGGTCGATACGGAGACGGGCCAGGTCACCTGCGACCGCCTGCTCATCGCGCTGGACTCCGGGCAGATCATCAACCCGCTCACCGCCAGCGGCCAGGCAGAAGGCGGGATGCTCCAGGCGTTGGGCTACGGCCTCACGGAGGAGCTGGTCTACGATGAGGAGGGCCGCACAGTCAATCCGCGCTTCGATGATTACCGCGTCCTCCGCGCCGATGAGGCGCCGCCGATGGACACCATCTTCGTGGAGACCTTTGAACCCAGCCACCCCGTCGGCGCCAAATCCGTCTCGGAGATCGTGGTCAACGGCTCGGCGCCCGCCGTCCTCAACGCCATCTTCGACGCCACCGGCGCCATGATGAAGGAAGTTCCCGTCACGCCGGAGCGGATGTGGCGGGCGCTCCGCGCGGCCGAGGCCGACGTCGAGGCGTGATGTAATTATGTGGGTTGGCCCTGTGGCCCCAAGGCCCCATGGCTGAAGGATGGCATTCCGACCTATTTTTGATTGTCATCAATTACCACCAATATGAGTCAATATTAGCCCATGTTAGCCCATGTTAGCCAATGTTATCAAGGAGGAATGTATGGTCGAAAGAGCACGCGAGATTATCAGTATGATGGGATATGAGGACATCGACGAGATGTTGGCGGCCGTCGGGTCGGGCGATTTGATCCTGATCAAGATGCCGGTCGAGGATCGCGAGGAGGTTGTGAATTGGTTGGCCGAGCAGGTCGATCACGTCCGGGAGAAAAACGAGCATCTGGCCGATTTGTTGTTGGATGTGGCCGAGGGCGTAGAATTGGCCTGGGAGCTGGAGCGCTATCCCCACGAAGCCGACATCTGTGACCTGGATTTGCCCCACGGCTGGCCCAGCTATTGCGAGCGGGCGTTGCCTGAGACAAGCGAGTGAGTAGGACATGACTGAGAACGTACTTTCTGGAGCAGAACCTTTCTTCTATGAGGGTAATGAGGGTAATGAGGGTAATGAGGGCAATAAGATCGGCGTGGTGGTCTCGCACGGATTCACCGGCACGACCCAGAGCATGCGCTTCTTGGGGAAGACCTTGGCGGAAGAGGGCGGGTTCACCGTCAGTGGGCCGCGCCTCAAGGGGCACGGGACGACGCCGGAGGAGATGGCGCAATCCACCGCCGAGGATTGGATCCGCAGCGTGGAGGGTGCGATGCGCGACCTCCAAACGTGCTGCGATAAAATCTTCATCACCGGGCTGTCGATGGGCGGCACGCTGACGCTCTACATCGCGGGGATGTACCCGGATCTGATCGCGGGCGCGATCCCGATCAACGCGGCGGTTTTCCTGCACAGCCCCGATTTCGCGCGGCTCGCCTTTATGAAGGACGCGCCGGCGATGGTCCCCGGCGTCGGCTCCGACATCAAGAAGCCGGGCGTGACCGAGTTGGCCTACGAGCAGATGCCCGTGCGCGCCGTCCGCGAGCTGTACGCCCTGATGGGCGCGACCCACGATCTGCTGGGCAGCATCGCCTGCCCCACGTTGGTCTTCCAATCCAAGGACGATCACGTCGTCAACCCGCAGAACGCCCCCTTCATCATGGAGCATCTCACGGTGGAGGACAAGCGCCTGATCTGGCTGGAGGAATCCTATCACGTCGCCACGTTGGATAATGACAAAGAGCTGATCGCCGAGGAGACGCTGAAGTTCATCCAAGCGCACGTGTAGCCCAGGAGGGTAACAGCGGGCTGTAAGGCGATTCAAAACTCGTCTCTATAGCACAAACCAATAAACGGGCCGGCCTCGCTAAGAGGTCGGCCCGTTTGATGTGGGGGAGGCGGGACGAGATCAATCCTCCACGGGCGTCATCTCGTTCCAGTTCGTGCCGATCTCGATATCGACCTTGAGCGGCACTTTGAGAGTGAACGCGCCTTCCATCGCGGCGCGGAGGAGGGGGATGATGATCTCGCGCTCGTCTTCCGGCGCTTCCAGGACAATCTCATCGTGCACCTGGAGGATCATCCGCGTGCGAAGATTGTTAGCGCGTAGTTCCTGATAGGTGCGGAGCATCGCCAGCTTGATGATGTCCGCCGCCGTGCCCTGGATGGGGGTGTTGATGGCCATGCGGCGCGCGGCCTGGCGGAGCTGATGGGAGGTGCGACTGCCGGGCGCCAGTTCCGGGAAGTAGCGCCGGCGATGGAGCAGTGTCTCGACGTAGCCATATTCTTCTGCCTGCTGCTCGATCTGCTTCATATAGCTCTGCACGCGCGGGAAGCGCTCGAAATAGCGCGTGATGAAGGTTTCGGCCTCTTTGGGTTTGACGTCGATTTGGCGGGCTAAGCCGTAGGCGCCCTGCCCGTAGATCAGCCCGAAGTTCACGGCCTTGGCGATGCGCCGCATCTCGTAAGTCACCTCGTCTTGGGGCGCGCCGTAGACCGCTGCCGCCGTGGTGGTGTGGATGTCCTCGCCGCGCCGGAACGCCTCGATTAGCCCCTCATCCTCGGAGACGTGCGCCATCACGCGCAACTCCACCTGCGAGTAGTCCGCGCCGACCAGCAGCCAGCCTTCCTCCGAGACGAAGGCGCTGCGCACGCGCCGGCCCTCCTCGGTGCGGATGGGGATGTTCTGCAAGTTGGGATTGCTCGACGAGAGCCGCCCCGTCACCGTCCCGGTCTGATTATACGAGGTGTGGATTCGCCCCGTCTCTGGATTGACCAGCTCCGCCAGCGCGTCGATGTAGGTCGATTTGAGCTTCGCCAGCTCGCGATAATCCAGAATCATCGCGACGAGGGGATGTTGCTTCTTCAGGCGCTCCAGCACCGAAGCGCGGGTGGTGTAGTGGCCGGATTTTGTCTTGGGCACGCCACGTTTCGGCAGGCCCAGGTGATCGAAGAGCACTTCAGAAAGCTGTTGCGTGGAGTTGATGTTGAATTGGGTCCCGGCCTGACGGTAAATTTCCTCTTGAATCTCGTGGAGTCGCCGGCGCAGCTCTTGCGAAAGCTTTTCCAATTGCGCGGTATCGATCTTCACGCCGTTGAGTTCCATATCGACCAATACCGGCGCCAGCGGCATCTCCAGGTCGTGGAAGAGGGGGAGCAGTTGGCGCTTCTCCAACTCCGGGCGCAGCTTCTCCGCCAGGCGATGGGTGAGATCGGCGTCGGCGGCGGCGTAGGGCAGCACCCGCGTCACCGGCACATGATCCATCGTCGTCTGGGATTTGCCCGCGCCGATGAGCTGGTTGATCTCGGTCATTTGCACGCCCAGGCGCTTCCAGGCCAGATCCTTGAGGCCCAGGTTGCGAGAATCGGGCGTGATGAGCCACGCGGCGATCATCGTGTCGTAGAGCTGGCCTTTCACGGGCAGATCGTGGCGCGCTAACACCTCCAGATCGTATTTGAGGTTGTGCCCGCGTTTGGGGATGGCGGCGTTGAAGAGCAAGGGGCCTAACTGCTCCTGGACGCTCGCCAGGGAGAGTGTGGTCGCGCCCGCGGGCGCTTGGATGGGCAGATACCACGCCTCGCCGGCGCGATCCGTGATCGCGATGCCGACCAAATCGGCCTGGAGCGCGTCGGTGCTGGTGGTTTCGGTGTCGATGGTGATGACAGAGGCCGTGTGCAGTTGTGCGACCAACGCGGCGAGCGCGGCCTCGGTATCGATGAGGTGATAGTCCGCGTCTGGGGCGGCGGGCGCTTCGTCTAGATCCTCGCCGAAAAGGGAGAGTTGGTCTTCAGAAGACGAAGGCGTCGATGGCCCGGCGCCGATGGGAATGCCCAACGCGGGCAGGCGCTTCAGCAGCGAGCGGAACTCCAGCGTCTGCATCAAGCCCATGACCGCCTCGTGATCGAAGCCTTTGCTGAGCCGCGCGGCCTCCAGATCAAGCTCGACGGGCGCGTCGCATCGGATGCGGCCCAGATCCCGGCTGAGATAGGCGTCCTCGCGTCCTTTTTCTAGCGCGTTGCGATAGCGCGTGGAAAGTTCGTCCAAATGGGCGTAGATCTCGTCCAATGTGCCGTACGTCTTGAGCATCGTGACGGCGCCTTTTTCGCCCACGCCATAGACGCCGGGGATGTTATCGGAGCGATCCCCCATCAGCGCCTTGTGATCGATGAGCTGATCCGGACGCAGGCCATCGTACTTTTGGCGCACCTTCTCCGGCGTGTAGTGCTGCGTATCCGAAAATCGCCGCCCGGAGGTGAGCACGGTGATGTGATCCGTTACCAGTTGGAGCGCGTCGCGGTCGCCCGTGACGATGATGACCTCCAGCCCGGCCTCGGCGGCCTGGCGGGAGAGCGTGCCCAAGAGATCGTCGGCCTCGTACTTCTCCAATTCGACGCGGGGTAGGCCAAAGGCCGCGACCACCTCGCGAATGCGCTGCATCTGCTGGTGCATCTCGTCCGGCATCTTTTCGCGATGGGCTTTGTATTCGGGATAGATCTCCACGCGAAATGACGGCCCTTTATCGAAGGTGACGATGGCGTAGTCGGGTTGCTCCTCTTCCAACACCGAGAGCAGCATCGAGGTGAAGCCGTAGGTGGCGTTGGTCGGCTCCCCGCCGCTGGTTTTGATCGTGTCGGGCAGCGCGTGATAGGCGCGGTAGGCGAGCGAATGTCCATCAATTAGCATCAATTTTTCTCGAGACATACGTTCTCCTCCTCAGGTTAGTTGAAAGTTGCACGTTGCGGGTTGCAGGTAATCTCAGTTGAACGTCGAAGGTCAGAAAATCATCGCCCGGACGTAAATATCTAGGCTCAGAGAACGATATGAGCCTGGAAGGCTTTGTTCTTTCCATTGGTCAAAAGACCAATTGGTCTTTGATAGCCCGTGGACTTTATCCACGGGCGGCGAAGGCGAAACTATCATCGATTTGAAAGCGGGACGCGCGTCGTAGGTTTGAGCGCGCGTCCCGCTGGCGTGAGTTAATTTAGTGCTTGGCGATGATAAGGCCCGACGGGGTCTGTTTTTCTCCGCTGGCTGGCGGCTCTTGAGGTGATTGCGGCGGTTGCGGGCCGCCGATTTCCTCCGGCGCGTAAGCTTGCGCCTGGGTTCGGATTTTGTTGAGCCGGTTAGCTTCCTCTTCTTCGCCTTCCTCCTGGCTGCGTTGCTCTAACATCTCGAGGAATTGGAAGAACTGGGGTTTGAGGAGGCGGCGATTTTGTTCCAGGATTTGGTTGAGGGCTTCGTCGGATTCGGCGACCATCAGATGGCGCAGGAGTACCATCTCCGGCGGCATCTGGCCTTCCATTATTTTGTTGATCACCTCCGCGACCGCTTGCAAGGCTTCGAACGCCTCTTGATCGTTGTTGCGCTTGGCCTCGGCGAGATTGAGTTGGAGGATGTAGAAGAAGGCGTCGTCCAACTCGGAGAGGTGGCTCTGGGCCATTTTGAGGGGATCTTCGGTTTTAACCAAGCTTTTCAGAAGTTTGGCGCGCTCATCCAGCATTTGACGACTGGCCTCGGCCAACGCTTCCCGTTGATCCAAAATCTTCCGGCGCAGGCGCTTGAGCTGCGCTTCCTCTTCGCCTTTGGCCTTTTTGATGTGCTGGGTGAATTTCTGGAAGAAAGCATAATCCATCAGCTCCGCGCCTGATCGCACCAGGGCGTTAATGGTCTCGTCGTCAGGGGCTTTCGTTAGGGCGTCGATAAGCGTCTCGTGACTGGGATCCTCGAAAAAGCCCTCGATGGCCTCTGATCGCTGGGCTAAGCGACGCCCCGCTTCACTTTCGTTGATCAAGAAGTTGTAGAGTTGCTCAATTTTCTCCATCTGCTCCTCGCCGGCTTGGTTCCGAGCGACCACCTGGATGATGTAGTTGAGCATGCCGAAGAATTCTTCATCCAACAGATCCTCATGCTCATCCAACAGAGTCTGCCATGCTTCTTCATCCTCGGCTTGGAGCAGCTTATCGATGAACTGACGTTGTTGCTGGCTGCGCTCCATATCCTCTTCGGTGACGCCTTCCAGCTCCAGGACCCGCTTCATCATGGTTTCCATATTGAGGAAGGTCTCCGGCTGCAAGAGGTATCCCTTGCGTTCCTCCTGCGGCAGCGAATCCATCAGTTGACGGGTGAGCTTGCCGGCGGCTTGCTGCCGTTGGATCTCGTTCTGGCCGACTTCGGCGGGTAGATAGAGCAGCGCGGTCTCTTTTTCGGGATCATGGTAGACAAAGGGTAAGTTCAATGCGCCGCCCATCCCACAGGAGGGGCATACGGCTACGTTGACCGCGCCTTGTAGCATGCGGTTCTTGGCCTGCGGGTCGGCGCGAACGTCTAAAATTTGCGTGACCGGCGTCTGAAATTGATTACCACATGCCGGACATGTCACGGTTGCGTAAAATCTGGGTGCCATTACGTTGTCTCCTTCGTGAAATACTGGTTAGGTTTATATGTTTTCGTCACCTTGCAAAGTAGGACGGATTGGCAATCCGTCTGGTCGGAATATATCCTTCCAACCTACGAACCTTCGCAAGGGTCGCGTTCGTTCAAGCCTCCTGCAATGGCAGGTCGATGACTTGCTCTCTTCCATCCCAGAGAGCGATTTGCGTCTCGCGGGGCAGGGCAACGTAAAAGGTCGCGCCTTGACCGGGTGTGCTGCGCACCCAGATCCGCCCGCCGTGCGCGCGCACGATGGCGCGGGTGAGGTAGAGGCCCAGCCCGGCGCCGGAGACCGCGCGCGTTTCCGGTCCTTCCACGCGGTAGAAGTGCTTGAAGATGCGCTCCTGCTCTTCCAGCGGGATGCCGACGCCCTCGTCGCTGACGGAGATCTTTACTTCCGCCGGAGTGGCCGCGCCTCGGATGACGATGTCCCCGCCACGCGGTGAGTATTTGATAGCGTTGGAGACCAGGTTATCCAACACCTGCTCGAGTCGCTGCGGATCGCCCTCAATTGTTGGGAAGTTCGGCGGGAAGTCCAGGCGTAATTCGTGCTCCGATGTTCGCGGTTGATAACGGTCTATAACCTGCCGCGCGATGTCAGAGAGATCCACATCTTCCACTTGACGGAAACTTAAGCCCCCGGCCTGAAGTTGTGAAACATCTAGCAGATCATCCACCAGGCGCGCCAGACGGTCGGCCTCCTCGATGATGGCCGAGGATAGTTCGTGCATCATCTCCGGTTGTTCCCACGCCTCCGGGCGGGTCATCGTCTCGGCGTAGCCTTTGATGATGGCGACCGGCGTCTTCAGCTCGTGGGAGACCACGGAGATAAAGGTGTCTTTGAGTTGATTGGCCTCCTGAAAGTGCGTGATGTCGCGCACGATGCCGATGATGTTGAGCAGGCGCCCGTTGTGCGTTGTCAGCGGCGCGTAAGTGATCCCCACCGAGACGGTGCTGCCGTTGCGCCGCAACAGATCACCCTCGATGTAGATTGATTGCGCCTCGCGCCGGGGCCATCCCTGCGATACCGCCTGCTCCAACGTCAGATCCTGCAAGCGGGAGGGCGATTTCACCTCCGACGAGCGGCGGCGCGCCCAGGTGATGATCTCGTGATGCTTCTTGCCCGTCGCCGCCTTGGCGGGCCAACCGGTCAGCATCGCGAGCGCCTGGTTAAAGCGTTCCAGCGTCAGATCCGGCTCCATCACCATAATGCCGTCCGCGCTGGCGTCTATCAAAGCATCTAGGCGGCGCCGTTCCGTATCCACAGACTCATAAAGCCGCGCGTTGTTCACAGCGATGGCGGCGTAATCGGCGAAGCTGGCCAAAATCTGCCGGTCATCCGCCGAAAAGCTGTGGCTGTGAGAGCGGAAGATGAAAATCACGCCCAAGAGCGCCCCATCCACCACCATCGGCAGCGAGACCATCTGCCGCAGCAACAACCCGGTCTCCTCGGCGATCTCTTGCAGTTTTTCGGAGATGCGGGGGATTTTGAACTCTTCCATGGAAGAGACGTCGGGCACCTCCGCAACTAACGGCAGGAACGAATTGACCAGGACGGGGGGCAGGCCATAGCTCGCCCAAAAGGAGAATTCTTCTCTCTCTTCCTGATCGCGAAGCGCGATCAGGCCCAATTGTCCTTGGAGCATATCGACGGAGGCCTGGAGGATCATTCTCAGCACCGCCCGCAGGTTTAAGCGCGAAACGATGGCGCGCGTGATGCGTAGCAGATAATCCCGTTGTCGAATGCGAAAATCTAACAGATCCAATGACATACTTGTCTACTTACTCACAATCATTCATACTTAAGCTTACTTAAGATGAAAGAAACGTGAATCCTTCGGCTATCTGGAGCGCCACGCGACTGGCGTAGTGAGGAAAAATCCCCAACCCCAGCACCATGCCCATCAACAAAATGATCATAATGACGACGATGGTATCCTCTTGCAGGGCGGGACGCGGTCGCGATGGTGCGAGCGCCGGCGGATGGGCGGCATTCGGCGGATGAGTCGGGTCTGTGAGCAGATTTTCGATGGCGTTGATCAGGCCCATCATCACGCCGGCGCTGCCCAGCAGGGCGGTGAGCGCTTGGAGGAGGTTGCCGTCGGCCAGGATGCGATAGAGTCCCCAGCGCGCGGTGAATCCCAGCGAGATGGGGAAGCCGGCCATCGCGATGCCGCCGACTAAGAACGCCAGCGCGCGCCACGGCGCGCGCCACGCGCCGCCCCTCACAGCTTCGGGCCGATCCTCGCCCCCGCCCAGGCGGCGCAGCCCATCCAGGCCCACGGCCATCAAGCCCAGGGCAAAGGGACGGGCGAGCAGCATCATAATCATCAACGTCAGTCCGGCGACCTGCTGCGCGCCCAGCGCGACGAACATCGCGCCGTTGTCCACCAACGTCGCGTAGCCCAGTAATCGCCCCAATCGGCGCTGCGAGGCGGCTAACAGACCGCCGATACCCATCATCAATAACCCGATGATGGTGAAGAGCGGCCCAAAGGCGGCCTGTTGGCTCAGCCAGGTGTAGGATTCTAAATAGGCCAACAGCATAAACCAGACCGTCCCCAGGTTCACGGTGAAGAGGAAGGTCACGACGGGCGGCGAGCCGTCCATGGCCACGGTGGAAACCCATGATTGAAAGGGGATGGCGCCCAACAAAATCGCGAACGAAATCCCCAAGAGGGCGGTTGCCGATTGCAGCAGCCCCAGATCGTTGGGGAAGATGATGAATAATTCTAACAATAAGTGCGTGATCATCAGGCCGGGGAGCGCCAGAAACATATAGGAGATGTAGCGCAATCCGCCCTGAGTGGGGGTGCTGTAGGGGGCTGATGCGCTTTCTCGTTGACCCAGGGCCGCTGTAGGTTCTTTTGCCGCCGATTGGTCTTTGGGGAGCGATTTGGTTGGCGCGGCGCGTGTGGCGCGGCGCGGCGCGTGCAGCGGAAAGACGGCCAAGATTGCCGCCATTTCCACTAACAATGCCGCGTAGACGACTTGTTTCACCATCAGGGCGCCGGCCAGCAGCGCGATCATCATCAGCCCAAAGGGAAAGAAGTTGGAGCGCGGGATCAAACGCCAGGCTAAGATGAACAATCCCGTCGCCGTGAAGAAGAGGAAGGCGAGCGGCAGCCGGTCGACCGGCTCGATGACCATCTCCCGGCCGAGGAGGTACATCGGGCGGCCAAGAATTATCTGGAACGAGCGGTAGCTCACCACATCATTGAGCGGCGCGGCTGTGACTATTACGCCGATGAAGCCGGTGGTCAAGATCACGAGCCACGACTTCAGCATAGCGAGTAGGCGGATGGGCATCAGCAGCAGGGCGATAAAGGCGACGCCCAGCGGCAGGCCGATGATCAGCAGCGCACCGGGAATGATCACTTTTGTCCTCCGGAACTTTTCTCTTCCCACCGAGAAGCGGGTTCGAACACCTCGGCGACGGTCAGATAGGAGATGGCCAAGCCCACGAGCAGGGTGAGCATCACGAGCAGGCCGGTGACCAGCAAGCCGGGATCGCGCGCGGAGTAGAAGATGTCCAGGGCGGTCAGCAGGTTGAGCATGCCGACGCCCAACACGCTTGCTTCCTGCTCCTCGGTGCCGATGAAGAGAATGGCCAGCGCGGCCAGAAAATAGCACGCCAGGGCCAAATCGTTGGGGATAAAGGGGAGGGTGTACCTTTGCGCCCCCAGATAGGCGACCACGGTCATTGTGGTGAGTGAGAGGATGCGAAACGAAACGTGCGAGGACCATCGGAATTGAATGCCCTTGGCGATGGCTGTCTGTTCTCGGATGCGCGCGCTGAGGAGGAAGGCGCCGGCCACGAGCCATCCGACCAAAATCTTGAGCAGAGCCATCTCCGGGCGCGATTCGAAGAGGCGCACGAAGATGATGCCCACGAAGAAATACTGTCCGACTAGGGCCAAGAAGCGCAGGCGCCACTCGGAAATCAGATAGATCGCGGCGCCGGTCAGAAAAATGCCCCATGCCGCCGGCGTCGAGGCAAAGGCCGAAGCCTGATTTAACCACGCAATAAAGGGATTCATCGACTTACAATTACCAATAGGGTCAATAACAAGATCAATAACGACCACAATATCGCGCCGCTGCCCTCGATCACCTCAACTGTGACGCGCAGGAGCGCTAAGAGATGATTCGCGCCGCGCCACATCGCTTGGTAAAGCCACTGTAAGTTGAGGATTTCCAAGAATGGCTCGCCATAGTGCAGCCAGTCGCGCGTGATGGCGCCCCAGCGCAGCAGGATTGTACTGCCGAGCAGGGCGCTCATTCCCAGGCCCAATCCCAGCCACGAGACGCCTGCGTCCATAAGCGCGGCCTCATTATTAGAGCCTAAGTCCGCTAACGAAACGGGGCTACGCATCATGGTGAGGATCAACACGATCAAAATCAGCCCCGTGCCCGCCAAGAAACTGATCCGTCGCCACGGCTGGGGGAAAGTCAGATTGCCTAGAGCGGGACGTCGGATGCCGCGCAGAAAACTCGCGAATATCAATGCGCTGCCCACGACGGCGAGGATCATTGCCGGCCAAGGTATCGTCGCCAACAAGGCGCGCTGAAATGTCCCGGCCGGAGAGGGCGGCGCGCCGACCAGAAAGAGCAGCGCGATCCATGCCGGCCATGACCAGGCGATGGTTTGCGAATCGCGTCCGCGCATCAGCACCAGCAGCGTTCCGGCGGCGATCCATGTCGCGACGCCGTACAGCAGGGAGGTGGACGCGCCAAAGAGCATCGTGCTGGTGGCGAGGGTGATCAGCAGCGCGTGGCCGGCCCACAACATCGGGCGTTGCTTGCCGTGGGCGTTCCAGCCCATCATCCCACACCAGAAGAGCGAGAGCACACCCCACCACAATCCCCATGCAGGCAGAGGGGAAAAATTGGGCAGGGCTAAGAATCGATAGAGGAGCGCGATGCCGGGAATCGGCCCGATGAGATAAACCATCCCCAGCGGGCGCGATTCGCCCAAGCGCCGGGGGAAGAGGATATGGAAAGGGTAAAATCCCACACGGATGAGCGCGGCGATCAGCAAGAGAACCTGGATAGGCTCCGAGGTCTGCATCAGCCACCAAAGCGTGCTGTCGCCGTGCTGGCGGAGCAGCAGCGCGCTGCCCCAGAGTAGCAGCGAGGAGACGCCATGAAGGGCCAGGCTAAAGGTGATCTGCTGGCCATCTGCGCCGGCCGTCAACGCCGCGACGCTCCATATTAGGTCGAAGATGGCCCAAGCCGCCAGCGTTGTCATCAGCGTGCCGCCCATCAGCGATTGCCACGTCACGAGCAACGCGACCACGACCAGCGTGCCCGTCAGCGGTAGGGCCGGACGGCGCTCCGCTACTTCGATCCACGCCGCGCCGGTGAAGACTGCGCCCAGCACAACGCCCAACCACCACACTGCCGGGGTCATATCCAACAGAATCTGCTCGCCCAGAACCGTCCCCGGCGACCACATAGCGACGATCCACCGGCCCGTCTGGGGTTGCAACGTCCAGAGGGCCGTCAGGATAGTCAAGGTAATGGCCGTCAGAGGCTTGCGTAAAATCCGTAGTCGGGGTATAAGTTCGATGCCCAAAAGCATCAAACTGCTGGCCAATCCGGTGTATAATAGGTAAGTGTAAGTATATGGCATCTAAACTCCAAATAGAGATTCTAACACATAAACAATCACTGACAAGAAATGCGCTACGTGGTTTTTCTTTTCTCTTGTCTGCGTATGTCTGCCGTAGCTAATAATTGCGCTTTCTATGCATTACGGTAGAATAACATAGCTACAAGGTAACCGTTTAGTCTGGTGAGTAAAGCCCCACGAGAGCTTTTTTGAAACGTGGTACGTCTCCACTGAAAAAACTAAGAAAAACTAATGCAAAGACGCTAAGAAAAATTAAGGTTGATGCAAAAACTATTAACATTATCTTCGTTTTTATTACATAATTTTTAAACATAACCTTAAAAATCTTTGCGCTATTGCGTCTTGGTGTTAAAATAAGGCGTTTTTTCAGGGAAGTCTGGTACACATTCGCTCACAAACTAAACGGATGCGATGCCAGGAGAGGATGAAATTATGGAGCCAACGGTTCTAAATCAACGGTATAGATTAGTGGAGTTGGTCGGTAGCGGCGGGATGGCGACTGTCTATCGCGGCGAGGATGTGCTGTTAGAGCGGGATGTCGCGGTTAAGTTCTTGCGCGAGCCGTATGCCAGTGAGCCTGAATTTCGCGAGCGTTTTTTGCACGAAGCGCGCGCCGCCGCCCGCTTGGATCATCCCAACATTGTCCATATCTACGATGTCGGCGAGGATGCCCGGCGCCCGTACATCGTGATGGAGATGGTCAAGGGCGAGGATCTCAAGGCCCTCATTCGGCGCGAGTCCCCGTTGCCCGTTTCCAAAGCCCTGGATCTGATAGAGCAAATTTGCGCCGGGGTGGGGCACGCGCATCGCGCCGGGCTGGTGCACTGCGATCTTAAGCCGCAGAATATCTTGGTCACGCCAGATGAGACGATCAAGGTGGCCGATTTCGGCATCGCGCGCGCGTTTCAGTACGATGTGGGTCAGGCGGAAACGGATGAAGACGAAGAAGAGCAGGTCATCTGGGGCAGCCCCCATTACATCTCGCCGGAGCAGGTGGCAGGCAAAACGCCGACGCCGGCCTCCGATGTGTATAGCATCGGCGTGATGTTATACGAGATGTTGACCGGCGTACCGCCTTTCCACGATCCAGACCCGACTGTGCTGGCGATGAAGCATCTGCAGGAGCAGCCGGCGCCGCTGACCGCGTTGAATCCCCGCGTCCCGCCGGGCCTGGAATGGCTGGTGCGGAAGGTGTTGGCGAAGGAACCCGCGCAGCGCTATCGCAACGCCGATCAACTCGGCATTTCGGTCGGCGAATATCGGCGGCAAGGGATCGAGGCGACTCGCCCCCAGCAATCCATCTCCCAAGAAGAGGTCGCAACGCCCACACCGCCGCCCACGCAATCTCGCCCGCAGCCGGCGCCGCCCAAACGAACGAGCGAGCCAGAGGCGCAATCTCCGCCTCAGACGCGGGATTCTGGCCCGGATTGGATGCTCTGGGCATTGATGGGCGTCGCCGCAATCGCCGTCCTCGGCCTGATCCCGCTGTGGCTCTTTGTCTATCAAGCCTATACGCAAGATAATGGCGGCCCCCTGCCGCCGGCGATTACCAACGGTGAGACGCCGACGTCTGTCGTTGAGGAACAGATGGTCAGCGTGCCGAATTTAGTCGGGTTGGGGTTGGCAGATGGTCGCCGCCTGGTTGAGAGTTTGGATTTGGAGATCGAGGTGTTGGGCGAGCAGGAGAGCAACGAGGCGCGGCCGGGCGAGATTTTGGAGCAGACACCTAATTCGGGCAATCGCGTCCCGATTGACTCGACGGTGAGTGTAATCGTCGCGCGGGGCCAGGCCCTCACGTTGCCGGATGTCGTGGGCTACGATTTGGACGTCGTGCAGGAGGGCTTGGAGTCCGAAGGTTTGCTCCTGAACATCGAGCGGGTTTGGAGTACAGAATCAGAAGGGAAAATCCTCGCGCAGGAGCCGTCCCCTGAATCGGAGATTCGATCGGGCAGCACGGTGACGCTCACCGTCAGCGGTGGCGTCAATCTGCCCATTCCACTGGGCGTCAATTTGGGCAATCGCACGGTATTGGAAGAGGCGCGTCTTCTCAAATTCACCTATCAGCCCGGCGAAAACATCCCTGTGACTTTGCGCTGGCGGTGCGTCGAGTCGCTGGATCACTCTTACAAGGTCTTCGTGCACCTGCTCACTGCCGATATGGGCACGCTAATCACGCAGCACGATGTCGAGCCGATGAATGGTCTGCGCCCCACGCAGACATGGCAGCCGGGCGAGATCATCAACGACCCGCACCAACTGAGCATTCCAGAAGGAACGCCGCCGGGAACGTATCAAATTCGCGTGGGCATGTATGACGAGGCGGGGCGCTTGCCTGTCGTGGAGGCTGGCGAGGCGAATGTGATCGATAGTACAATTCTCGTCGCTGAAATCGTCATCAATCCATAGCGTTTTCTATTCTCGTCTCGCTCTAATCGCTCTAATCGTTCTAATTGTTTTAAGGGAATCGCTATACCCCGCGCTACTTGCGCAAACTGAAAACGCAGCAAGAAGCACGCGGATTTAGCAATCCGCTTAGAGCGTACAGAGAGGGCAAAATGGCAAAGCTCTACTCCGCGCCTAGTTTCTCGCCTAGTTTCTCGCCTAGTTTCTAATGAACTTTAACGATTTTCTGGTATAATGGTCTTTCAAAATGTGAGTTGAGCATCTACGTAGTGATACTACGGATAGTAATCGATAAAGAGTTTGTCCTCCTGTTGGAGGCGATGCACCGAGGTAATTCCGGGAATCTACAAAAATTCGCACAGGAATGCTCTCGGATAAGTAAATGAGCGGCCTCGCTAAGCGTAGGGGGTCGAGGAGGTGTTGGGTGAAATCCAATAATAATTTTGTCTATCTGATCGTTATCGCGGCTGTGCTCTTTTTGGTCTACAGCTATATATCCGGAGGCAATCCTGGCCCGACGGTGTCCCTCAACGAGGTTGCGGAGCAAGCGAAGGCCGGGAAAATCGAAAGTATTGGCGTGCAAGGGAATGAGATTCAGGTCACCTACAAAGAGGGCACGGAGGGCGTGGATGCGCCGATGGTGCTTTCCCGTAAGGGTTCTGAAACCTCGCTGGTTGAGCAACTCAAGGCGCTGGGTGTGACGGAAGAGACCTTGCGCGAGATCGAGATCACGTTTAACGAGCCGACAGATTGGAATACGATGGTGAATATCGGCGGCACGTTGCTGGTCTTGGTCGTCGGCGGGGTGTTGTTTTACTTCTTCATCCGCCAATTCCAGGGCGCGAATAATCAAGCGCTCTCCTTTGGCAAGAGTCGCGCGCGGATGTTCTCCGGGGATCGGCCGACGGTGACATTTGAGGATGTCGCCGGCGTCAAGGAATCGAAAGAGGAATTGAAGGAGGTCGTTGAATTCCTCAAGGAACCTCAGAAGTTCATCAATTTGGGCGCGCGGATTCCCAAGGGCGTGTTACTAGTCGGCGCGCCGGGCACGGGGAAGACGCTGTTGGCGAAAGCGGTAGCCGGCGAGGCTGGCGTGCCCTTCTTCAGCATCTCCGGCTCCGAGTTTGTCGAGATGTTCGTCGGCGTCGGCGCCAGCCGGGTGCGCGATCTCTTCGATCAGGCCAAGCGCCACAGTCCGTGCATCATCTTCATCGACGAGATCGATGCTGTGGGGCGCCATCGCGGCGCCGGACTGGGCGGCTCGCACGATGAACGCGAGCAGACGCTCAATCAGATCCTCGTGGAGATGGATGGCTTCGAGACGGATACGAATATCATCATCATCGCGGCGACCAATCGCCCCGATATTTTGGATCCCGCGTTACTCCGCCCCGGTCGCTTCGACCGGCGGGTAGTGCTGGATAAGCCGGACATTCAAGGCCGTGAGGCGATCTTCCGCATTCACACGCGCGGTAAGCCCATCGCCTCGGACGTCGATCTAGAGCGGTTGGCGCAGACCACGCCCGGCTTCGTCGGCGCGGACATCGAGAATGTAGTCAATGAGGCGGCTATCTTGGCGGCGCGGCATGGAAAGCGCCGCATTGGGATGCTCGAATTCCAGCAGGCCATCGAGCGGGTCATCGCCGGGCCGGAGCGCCGCAGTCGCGTGATCTCCGATGAGGAGCGTAAGATCTTCGCCTATCACGAGGCCGGCCACGCGGTCGTGGCCCACGTCCTGCCGAATTGTGATCCCGTCCGCAAGGTTTCCATTGTCTCGCGCGGGATGGCGGGCGGCTACACGCTGGTCTTGCCGGAGGAGGATCGCTACATTCTTCAGCGCAGCAAAATGGAAGACGACCTTGCTTACGGATTGGGGGGCCGCGCGGCCGAGGAAATCACGTTCAACGAGATCAGCACGGGCGCGTCCAACGACCTGGAGCGGGTCAGCAATATGGCGCGCAAGATGGTCACCCGCTATGGGATGAGCGATAAGCTGGGGCCGCTGGTCTACGGGCGCAAAGAAGAGTTGGTCTTCTTAGGCAAGGAGATTAACGAACAGCGGGATTACAGCGAGGCTATAGCGCAGACCATTGATGCGGAGATCAAGGTGATTATTATGCGGGCCTATGATCGCGCCAAGAACTTGCTCATCGAGCACCGCGATGATTTGGATCGTATCGCCGAGCAATTGTTGGATCGCGAGACGCTCTCCGCCGAGGAATTCATCAAGGTGTTTGATGGTCAGACCTTGCCGCCATTGAAGAAGGAAGAAGAAGCGAGCGAAAGTTCGCAGCCCAAGAAGGTGCTGAAGCCCTCGCCGGCGACGGCCTGAGGCGATTAGATTCTAGCACATCTTATATTTGCTAAATCGCCTAGGTGTGTTATAATCTACCCCTGTGGAGAGGTTGCATAGTCTGGCCTAATGCGCGCGCCTGGAGAGCGCGTGAGCCGCGAGGCTCCGTGGGTTCGAATCCCACCCTCTCCGCCACAACATAAGAAAAGCTCCCCGATCGGGGGAGCTTTTTTGTTTTGGGGGGCCTTGCGAAGTTCCCGGACAGTCTTCTCGCCGGTTCAATTTGTCGTAGACAGACATCATACAATGCCGGCGATTCGTCAACCTTCGCAAGGGTCAGGCCCAAGCCGTAAAATTTGTGTTCAAGAGGATAGGACCTCTTCGATAAAGTCCAGCGTCAATTCCGCGGCCTTACCCCACTCCTGATCCAACAGCAGGCAGTGGGTGGATTTCTCCAGCCAGTGCAGGCGCTTGTGCTCGGAGCTGACGCCCGCGTAGATCATCTGTGGCGCCTCGGCGGCGACGGCGGTGTCGAGCCGTCCTTGCATAATGAGGATCGGCTGGGAGATCCTCGGCAGGCGGGCGCGCACCACGGATTGCAGCTTCAGCATCTCGTTGAGCGCACGCAGCGGGTTGACCGGATAGCCCTGCCAGCGCGACGACGCGGCGTTGGGCGGTTCGTCGTCGTCCGGTTCCTTCATCGGGACGAAGGGATGGATCAGCGGAACGAGCTTCTCGCCGACGCGATCTTGGATCTTGAAGGCTGTGGCGTAAGACATCACGCCCGCGATCTCCGGATGGTGGGAGGCTGTGTAGAGAACGAGCAGGCCGCCCATTGATTCACCGCCGACGAAGACGTGCTCGCATCGCTGGGCCAACTGCTGATAGGCGTCCTCCATCGCGGCGGTCCAATCCTGCCACCGGCAGCGGTTCAACTCCTGGGGCGTGGTGCCGTGTCCGGGCAGCAACGGCCCGCTGATGGTGTAGCCGCGTTCGTGGAGCGCGTTAGCCAACAGACGAACTTCCGCCGCCGTCGCCGTGTAGCCGTGTGAGAGCAGCACACCCACAGGGCCGCCCTCCCAGAAAAAACTATCGCCTTCCAAATGCGCGTTCTTGATGGGGTTTTTCATCGTCTTGGATCTTCCTTACTCTTTGTCGTGAGAAAAAATTTTCCGAGTTGGGAGACTTATTTTCTTGGAAACGGCTTATGCGCCAGCAAATACGCACACTTCTTTTTCCAGCCTATCCGCCAGGCGTTCCTTCTCTATCTCCAAGTCATAGCTTGCCTGTAAGTTCATCCAAAATCGCTCTGACATACCAAAGTAACGCGATAATCTCAGTGCTGTATCCGGTGTAATTGCTCGCTTTCCATGTACAATCTCGTTAATCCGCCGCGCATCCACACTAATATCTTTTGCCAGTCGGTATTGGCTTAGGCCTATGGGCTTCAGGAACTCTTCTAACAAAATCTCTCCCGGATGGATGGGGTCTAACAAATCTTTTTTCATCATTTTGTCTCCTAGTGATAATCTACGATCTCTACGCTATAGGCGTTTCCCTCATGCCACTCGAAGCATATTCGCCATTGACGGTTGATTCGAATGCTATACTGTCCTTCTCTATCCCCAGATAACTGTTCCAGGCGATTGCCCGGCGGTACTCTCAAGTCTCCTAATGCCTCGGCTGCATCCAAAATGAGTAACTTGCGCCGTGCAACGCGATGAATGTTTTGTGGAAGTTTGCGGGAGAGTTCTCGACGAAACAGCTTGTGGGTTTCCTTGCAGGCAAAACTTTTGATCATTGTAATCACATAGTAGCGCAGGACACCATTATTGTCAAACCTCTTACGAGAGAAACCAGAATAGGATTTCCGGCCCCCAGATGAGTGTTGTCGCGCAGCCGAGGATGAGAAACGGCCCGTAGGGGATGGCCGTCCGCAGCCCGCCGCGCTGGGTGACGAGCACCAAGAACGCGCCCACGCCCCCGATCAAAAAGGCCAGGACGAGCGCCTCGAAGATGAGGGGATAGCCGATCACGGCGCCGATGTAGGCGGCCAACGTGATGTCGCCCTCACCCAGCGCGCCCTCGCCAAAGACGGCGACGCCCAATGTGACGAGGATGCGCATCACCAGAAAGCCGACGAACGCGCCCGCGAGGCCGCGCCACCAATTTCCAGACGCGGAGGCAAAGGGTAGCGCCGGCCCGGCCACCAGGCTCACGATCAGCATCGCGCCGAGCGCGGGCAGGCTGATGGCGTTGGGGATCAGCCGCGTCTCCATATCGGTGACCAAGATCATGGCCAAGGGGATCAGCGCGGCCATCGCGAGGACTACGCGCCAGTTCAGCCCGTAGCGCGCCAGGAGCAGGGCAAAGCTCGCGGCCAAAAACAACTCGGCGAGCAGGCGCGGGAGACGCAGCGGTTCGTTGCAAGATTGACAACGCCATCGCCCGGAGACGAGCGCCAACAGCGCGCTCCATTGCAGGGGCGAGTAGGGGGTCGTGCAGTGAGGGCAGGCCGGGGCTGTGAAGCGCCGATGCGCCATCACCGCCTCGGCAAGATGGGCCGCGAAAGCACCGATAGCCACGCCGAGCACAGCGCACACTCCCAGGAGGAGCGGAGAAGCCGCCACGTTAGCCGCCTCCGACGGGCGGGAAGATGCCGACCTCGTCGCCCTCTTTGAGGCGGTACATCTCGGAGCGCGCGCGCCCGTTGACGTAGGTGATTTTGACCTCGCGCTCGCGGATGCCCAATTTTTCGATGAGATCCGCGATGCTGCTGGACTCCGGCAGCGTCACCTCGAAGCTCTCGCCCGCCGCCGTATCGGGGTGATAGCGTTGCAGCGTGGCGAACAGTTTGACTTTTATCTTCATGGTTATCTTCTACCTCCACATTCCACATTCCACGTTATAAGATGGGTATCGTTTAGGCTTGTGAGGTGCAACGCACTTTTCAGCTTGTCACTAGCCATATCCTGCATGAGGCGTGGCTCTTTCTTCAGTTCAAGTGCGTTGCACCTTGCTTTGATTATAGCATGACTTCGCGCGCGGCCCATTAAGAACGAGCCGCGCGCGGGAATGATTTGGAATGTGATGAAATATAGGTCGACCTGGCTTACGTCGTTTGGCCGGTGGCCTGCTCCAGCAGGTTCTGGATGCGCCCGACCATCTGCGCGGGGTTGGGATGCAATCCTTCCAGCAGAAGGAGATTCTCGAAGAGCTGCTCGATGGTGAGGGGGAGCAGCGGGTCGTCGGGGCGATTGGCCCGCATCTGGATGAGGTTGCGGATCAGCGGATGGGCGCGGTTGATCTCCAGAATCTTCGCCGGGATCTCGTAATCCTGCTCGATGAGCCGCCGGACGCGCTGCAGGTCGCGGTCGGGCGTGTTCTCCGCCGAAACCAGGCGGCAGGGGCTATCCTTGAGCACTTTGGATTCACGCACCTGCGCCACGCGGTCGCCTAACACCGCGCGGAATTGTTGAATCAATTGGCCGATGGCCTCATCGGAGACGGGCGGCGTCGTTTCCTCGCTTTCCTCCGGCGCTTCTTTTAGCTCCGGTAGCGTCAAATCTGGATCATCGACGTTCTTGAGCGGGATGTCCTCGTAGTCCGGCAAGCCCTGCGCCATAAAGGCGTCCAACGGGTCGACCAGATAGAGCACCTCCAGATCGCGCGCGCGGAAGGCGTCCAAGTGCGGGCTGTTGGAGGCCGCCGCGACGTCATCGCCTAAGATGTAGTAGATCGCCTCCTGCTCTTCCGGCATCCGCTCGACGTAGGTCGCCAGCGAGATCAGCTCGCCGTCTGATTGGGTGGTCTGGAAGCGGAGCAGCGGGAGCAAGTCGTCGCGCCCGGCGAAGTCGGTGGCGACGCCCTCTTTGATGTAAGCGCCGAAGGCCTCCCAGAAAATCTCGTACTTTTCTGGTTCCTCCTCGCCCAGTTTCGTCAGCGCCCTGATCAGCCGCGAGCGCAACGCGCGCTGGATGTGATGGATCGCGCGGCTGCTTTGCACCGACTCGCGGGCGACGTTGAGCGGCACATCGGCGGAATCGACGACGCCCTCCACAAAGCGCAGGTACTCCGGCAGCAGATCCTTATTGTTCTCCTCGATCAGGATCTTGCGGGAGTAGAGCCGCAACCCGTAGTCCGAGCGTACCTGCATCATACCGCGCTCTCGATGACCGGGCACGTAGAGCACGCTCCGCACCTCGACCGGCGCATCGGCGACGACGTGGAGATGGAGCAGCGGCGCCTCGAAATCGAAGGTCAGTTGGCGGTAGAAGTCATGGTAGGCCTCTTCATCGACCTCGCTGGGCGTCTGCCGCCAGAGCGCGGTCTGCGCGTTGGCGACCTCTTCTTTCACCTCGCCCTCTTTTTCCTCTTTGATGTAGATGGGGAACGAGACGTAGTTGGAGTGCGTCTTGATGATCTGCTTGAGACGCCACGGCGATGTGAATTCCTCGGCGTCCTTGGAGAGTTGGAT
This sequence comes from Anaerolineales bacterium, assembly GCA_046541755.1. Classification (GTDB taxonomy): domain Bacteria; phylum Chloroflexota; class Anaerolineae; order B4-G1; family SLSP01; genus JAAAOZ01. The sequence continues at coordinate 23,995 of JBKHCQ010000005.1, forward strand.
TTCCACCGTCGTGCCGCGCGCGGCCTTCTCCGCCGGCTGGATCGTGTAGCTGCTATCGCCGTGGGAGATCCACGTCCAGGCCTCGGCGTCCGGGCGGTAGGAGCGCGATGTGACGCGCACCTCATCCGCCACCATAAAGACGGCGTAGAACCCCACGCCGAATTGCCCGATGATGTCCTCGGGGCGCTGGCCCTCCTCCAGATTTTCCAGGAAGGCCATGGCGCCGGAGTGGGCGATGGTGCCCAGCTCTTGGATCATCTCCTCGCGCGTCATCCCGATGCCCGTGTCCGTGATGGTGAGCGTGTTGGCCTTCTCGTCCGCCTCGATGTGGATTGCCAACTCGGCGTCGGGGTCGAAGACCTCCCGATCGGTGAGCATCACGAACTTCAGCCGATGCAGCGCGTCGGAGGCGTTGGAGATCAACTCGCGCAAAAAGATGTCCCGATCCGTGTAGAGGGAGCGCGAGAGGATGTTGAGCAATTGTTGTACTTCTGCCTTGAAGGTGAGTGATTCTTTTTGAACTGCTTCTGCCATATAGTTTTCCTCCTTGTGTTGGGAATTACGAATTTTGAATTAAGAATTGCGAATGGTTTCTGGCGCAGTTTTCATTATACGTGGCTACACACGGCCATACGCGGCGTGCTTCCCTGTAACTTCTACTATACCTGAGTTTTATTAGAATCGGATTAGATGGGGGCAGGTTTCGGGACGAGTGCAATTTTACAGCGAGAAAATTATCCTTCTTGACAATTTAATCGTTATGGTTATGATACGTGTTTGGTACTGGCGTGGGAATGTTCGCGGGGGCAGAGCGACGTTCGCCCCGGCGCATTCCCCATATACGAAACATCGAAAAAATATCTTTAAGGAGGTTTGCCGATGATTGATGTCACCAACCTTTCTAAATCTTACGGCCCCATCGAGGCGTTACGCGGGGTCACATTCCAGATTGGGGAGGGCGAAATCGTCGGGCTACTGGGGCCTAATGGCGCCGGTAAGACCACGTTTATCAAGATCCTCACCGGCTATCTGCAACCTGATCGCGGCACGGCGCGGGTCAACGGGCTGGATGTGTTGGAACACACGCGCGATGTGCAGGCCCAAATTGGCTACTTGCCGGAGACCGCGCCGCTCTACCCGGAGTTGACGGTCCAATCGTATCTCCAAATGATGGCCGATCTACGCGAGATTCCGGAGAGCGAGCAGCGCGCGTTGATTTCCAAGGCGGTCTACGATACCGGCTTGGAAGCGCAACTGGCGCGCCCGATTGCCCATCTGAGCAAGGGCTTTCGGCAGCGTGTGGGGCTGGCCCAAGCGATTTTGCACCGTCCCAAGCTGTTGATCTTGGACGAGCCGACGGTCGGGTTGGATCCGACGCAGATTATCGAGATTCGTGGCTTGATCCGCCGGCTGGCCGAGCATAGCACGGTGCTCTTCTCCACACACATTCTCTCCGAGGCGGAGGCGCTGTGCGACCGCGCGATTATCCTGATCAACGGCGAGGTGCGCGCCGACGCCCGCCTTTCGGAGCTGGCGGCGACGTCCGACGCCGTGGTGGTGCTGAGTGAGGAAGTCCCTGCTGCCGACGCTGCCCTGCAAGGGCTGGAGATCGTCGCGGGGGTCTCGCCGTTCCTCAGCGAGGATGGTTACCCGGCCTATCGCGTGCTGGGCAGCAGCGCGAGCGACGGCGCCGACCCGTGTCTCGCCATCTTCGAGTTGGCCAAGGCGCAGGATTGGCCCGTCCGCGAGCTGCGACGCGACGTTCGCACTTTGGAGACAGTTTTCAATGAGTTGGCCGTCGCCGGCGCGGGGTAGCATAGCATAGAGGTGCAACGCGCTTGGACTTTTAATGCAGTATATGCCTGGCGATAGGCTCAAAAGTGCGTTGTACCTTACAAGGCTGAACTGAAAATATAAGTTTGAGTTGTTAGTTTGATGCGAGGTTGAGAATCTTATGAAACAAATACTGACGATAACGCGCAAAGAGTTAAAAGGATACTTCGGCTCACCGATGGCCATTATCTTCATCGGCACGTTTTTGGCTGTGACACTCTTCTCGTTCTTCTGGATGGACGCTTTCTTCGCGCGCGGCATCGCCGATGTCCGCCCGCTCTTCCGGCGGATGCCCGTCCTGATGATCTTCCTGGTCGCGGCGCTGACGATGCGTCAATGGAGCGAGGAGCAGCGCGCGGGCACGCTGGAGATTCTGCTCACGTTGCCCGTATCCACCACCCAATTGGTGATCGGCAAGTTCTTGGCGGTGGTGGCCTTGATCGCCATCTCCCTGGCCCTGACCTTGGGCCTGCCGTTGACTGTCTCGGTGCTGGGCAACTTGGATTGGGGGCCGGTCTTCGGCGGTTACTTGGCCGCGATCTTGATGGCCGGCGCTTACGCGGCGATGGGGCTGTTCGCCTCCTCGCGCACGGATAACCAGATCGTCGCGCTGATTTCGACCGCGTTGCTGGGCGGCCTTTTCTATTTGATTGGTTCCTCCGGCGTCACCGACTTCGTTGGTCGGGGCGTGGCGGAGGTCTTGCGGGCGATCGGCGTCGGCAGCCGCTTCGAGAGCATCGAGCGCGGCGTGGTCGATATCCGCGATCTGCTCTACTATCTCACGCTGACGGGCCTCTTCCTCACGCTCAACGTCCTCTCGCTCAAGGCGAAGGGCTGGAGCGTGGGCGCGCAGACCTGGCCGCGCCGCCGCGGCGTCGCCGTGACCTCGGCGCTGTTGGCGCTGAATTTGATCTTCGTCAACGTGTGGGCCTTCCCGCTGCGCGGGCTGCGCTTAGATCTGACGGAGAATAAGCGCTACACCCTCTCCAAAACCACCCGCGAGCTGTTGAGCGAACTTCAGGAGCCGCTGCTGATTCGGGGCTACTTCAGCGAGGAGACGCATCCCTATCTCGCGCCGCTCGTGCCCCAGATTACGGATATGTTGGAGGAGTATCGCGTGGCCTCTGGGGGCCGCGTCCGGCTGGAGATTATCGACCCGGTGGAGCATCCCGAAAAAGAGGCGGAGGCTAATCAGGTGTATGGCATCCGCTCCAAACCCTTCCAGATCACGGATCGGCGTCAGTCCTCGGTGATCAACTCCTACTTCGATATTCTAATCCAATATGGCGATCAGAGTGAGGTGCTATCCTTCGATCAACTGATCGAAATCGAGCCTCAGCGGGATGGCGGAATAGATGTCCGCCTGCGCAACTTGGAGTATGATCTCACCAGCACGATCCAGAAGGCGGTCTACGGCTTCCAGAGCATAGAAAATGTCCTGGCCTCCCTGCCGGCGCCCGTCGAGATGACGGTCTACATCACGCCGGATACGCTGCCGGAGTGGATGGCGGAGGCGCCGACGACGGTCAAGGCGGTCGCGGAGGAGATCGCGGCGCAATCGGGCGGCAAATTCTCGTACCAGACCATCGATCCCACCGCTTCTGATAGCCCGGTCTCGCCGCAGATGCTCTATGAGGAGTACAACATCCAGCCTGTCGCCACGTCGCTCTTCTCCGATGAGAGCTACTACTTTTACATGGTGCTGGAGACCGAAGATAAAGAAAAAGAGCCGCAGGTTATCTATCCCAGCGGGGAATTGAGCGAGGCGGAGATTCGCACTTCGATTGAATCGACGCTCAAGCGCTGGTCGTCGGGCTTCCTCCAGGTGGTGGGCCTGTGGTCGCCGCCGGAGACGCCGACACAGGATATGATGGGCCAGCAACAGCCGCCATTTTCGACGTGGCAGGTGACCGCGCAAGCGCTCCAGCAGGAGTACGAGGTGCGGCGCGTCGATCTCAGCTCCGGCGTGGTGCCCTCGGATATTGATGTGTTGGTCGTCATCGCGCCCCAGGCGTTCACGGAGAAAGAGTACTACACCATCGATCAATACCTGATGCGCGGGGGCGCTGTGGTGTTGGCCGCCGGTAGCTACAAAATCGCGCCGGATCAGATGTCCGGCTCGATTACGGGGGAATATATCTCGGACGGCGTGGAGGATTTGACGGCCCATTATGGCGTGACCGTGACCGATCAAATGATCTTAGATCCCCAAAATGAGCCGTTCCCCATCCCCCAAACGCGCGATGTGGGCGGCGTGCAGGTGCAGGAGTTTGCGACCATCGACTATCCGTTCTTTGTCGATGTGCGGCCCAATCGAATGGCGGAGGGACATCCCATCGTCTCTAATTTGAACGCCGTGACCTTGAATTGGGCTTCGCCCCTGAAGATCGACGAGGCGCAGAACGAGCATCGCGAGCTGACCGTGCTGTTGGAGTCCACCGACGAGGCCTGGACGCAGGGGCTTTCCAACATTCAGCCGAACTTCGATATGTACGAGGAGTACGGCTTCGAGGTCAACGAGGCGACGCGCGGTTCGTATCCCTTGGCCGTCGCGGTGCGCGGCGCTTTTGGGAGTTACTTCGCGAATCGGCCCTCGCCCTTCGCGGAGGGCGCAGCGCCATCAGCCGAGACGGAAGAAGGCGCGCAGCAACCGCCGCAGAATGTGCCCGGCGTCATCGAAAGATCGCCGGAGACCTCGCGCCTGGTCGTGATCGGCAGCGGCGAATTCCTGAACGACATCGTCTTCGAGATTTCCTCGACGCTCTCGCGAGATCGCTACTTGAACAGCTTGAAGTTGCTGCAAAACGCTGTCTCGTGGGCGACGGAGGACTTGGATCTGCTGGAAATCCGCGCGCGCGGCGCGACGACGCGCGTTCTCGTCCCGTTGACAGATCGGCAACAATCGTTCTGGGAGATCGTCAACTACGTGCTGGCGCTGGTCGCTCTGATTGCGCTAGGCGTGGCTGGCGCGATCCGCCGGCGCAATGCCGCGCCGATGGAGCTGGTGCCGCGCGAGGAGTTGACCGCGCCCGGCGTGTGAGAATAACAACGTAGGTCGGAGTGGTACTCCGACGCGATTCAGAAAATACTGACGGCTCATTGGAGGTGGATACTACTATGAAACGAACGCAACAAATATTAGCTGCGATTTTGGTCCTACAATTGATTATCACGGGCGTGGTCTTCTGGCCGCGGCCGGTCGTCACCGAGGGGAGCGAGCCGCTTTTCCCCGATTTGACCGCCGAGGAGATTGTGGCGCTGTACATTATCGACGACACAGGCGCGGAGATCCAACTCGAGAAATCGGGGGAGGCGTGGAGGTTGCCGGAGGCCGACGATTATCCGGCGATGGCAAGCGCGATCACGCCGGTGCTGGAGAACATCCTGGCCTTGGATACCGGCTCGCTTGTCGCGGAGATGGCGGCCAGCCATAAGTCCTTGCAGGTCGCCGAGGACGATTTTATGCGACGCATCATCTTCGAGACGGCGGCGGGTGAGACTCACACGATCTATTTAGGCTCGGCGCCGCGCTATTCCGCCACCCATTTCCGGCTGGCGGGCGAGGATGAGACCTACCTGACGACGGCGCTGTCCACGTGGGATTTGGATGCTCGCGTCGCCAATTGGATCGACACGAGCTACGTCAGCGCGCCCCAGACAGAAGTGGAAGAGATCACCGTGGAGAACGCGAGCGGCGTCTTCACTTTAGTCAGGGATGAGGCGGGCGCCTGGACGTTGGCGGATCTGGCGGAGGATGAGCAGGTCAGCGAGAGCGATGTCTCGAACGTGGTGAACAAGGCCGCGTCGATGGTGATGGTGCGCCCGTTGGGCAAGACTGAGCCATCGTCCTCTGGCTTGGATGATCCGGCGGCCAGCGTCACCCTCAAGTCCGCCGATGAGGAGATCGGGATCAACATCGCGCCGCAGGCTGAGGGCGAGACCAATGTGGTGGTGAAGGCCTCTAACTCCGATTACTACGTCCACGTGACCTACGCCAACGTCAAGCCCCTGGTCGAATTCGCCCGCGAGGATCTCTTGGCCGCCGAGGAGGAGGAGGACGCCCCGGCGGCTCCCTAGTCGGATCGTTTTGTGTATAGCATCCCACCGCCCCGGCATTTTTGATCAAAAAAAGGCCGGGGCGGTTTT
>JBKHCQ010000006.1:0-27592 GCA_046541755.1 Anaerolineales bacterium
CGGATGAATCGCAGGCTAAAAGCTGAAGTCGGCTGAAGACCGACTGTAAATAACCTGCGTAGAAGTGGAGTCAACTGAAGTTGACTTGTGCTTAGTAGCTAGGGATTTCAATCCTCGGCGAGATGCGCGGCGGAATACTTTCCGACCATCAGCCGTCGCCCCCGTCGGCGACGTGACAGTTTCTCAGAAGAGTATATCATAAGGGGAAGGGGGACGCACAAATCACGAAAAAATTACCTTGTAAACGCGAGGCGTGCGTCCCCCTTATTGCGCCGATTTTCTCAATTCTCAATTCTCAATTCTTAATTCTTAATTCTCAACCAAGGAGAGGTTTATGGCATTTAATCTGGCAAAGTGTGATCAGTGTGGGGATTGTTTTGTCGCCTGCAAATACACGGACTATGATCGCGATGGGGCTATTGAGCAAATTCAGAAGCTTATTCGCGGCGAGCAGGCTGAAATCTTGACAGAGTGTGTGACCTGCGTGGCGTGCAACACCTATTGCGAGAAGGGCGCCAATCCCTTCGATCTGATCCTGCGGTATCAGGAGAAATTTGGCGTCTACAAGACCACGGAGTCCTACTACCGGCTTGTCGAGACTATCGACAAATCTCCCGGCGAGGTTGAGCCGGGCGAGCCGGGCAAGCCGGTGTTCAATATCTGCGCCGTTGATGTTATTCCGCACTTATTTGAAGGCCAGCTTTTTGAGGGCGCGACGTTTTTGCGCGGCGGCGCTTATGAGAGCGTGCTGGGCGGCATTCACGTGGGTGAGGAAAATTATCTCCGCGATCACCTCCAGGAGAAGATCGACGCCCTGGCCGAGACCGGCTACGATGAGATCATCATGTTCCACGATGATTGCTACGGCGCGTACACGACCAAGGCGATGGAGTACAACATCGATGTGCCGTTTGAGGTCAAGCACTACGTGGAATATCTGGTAGAGTACGTCAAGGCCCATCCCGACGCGGTGCAGCCGTTGGATATGAAGGTCGCTTATCAACAACCGTGCTCCAGTCGCTACACCCCGTGGATCGACGAGTCCATCGATGAGCTGTTCGAGTTAATCGGGGTCGAGCGCGTGACGCGCGAATACGACCGGCGCGACGCGCTGTGTTGTAGCTCGCCCGTCGCGCCCCATCTGGGCCACGAGGCCGGCGAGGCCAACAAAGCTCGTAACCTCCGGGACGCCTTGGAGCACGACGCGGCGGCGCTGGTCTTCATGTGCCCCTTCTGCGCGTTGCAGATGCGCGATGAGGCCCACGAGGCCGGCCTGGAGCCGATCTTCCTCACCAACCTGGTGCGGATGGCCCTGGGCGAATCGTTGCCGATGCAGGCCGCTGGCGTGGGCGATGATCGCGCGCCCATCGTCGGCGCGGTGCAAATCGTCAAGGGGCTGATGTAAACTTAACGTTCTAACTCAATGTAACCTCAATGTAACTCGGCAACGAGCCAAATTCAGAAGGGCCTGATGGGAGAGTTTCCCGTCAGGCCCTTGCGGTCTTTTGCTTGATGTAGGTTTCAGTGTGTACTTACCTTGGGTCACGATCCATAATCTTCTTTGCTAACAAGTACACCCTTGATCCCAAGTCATTGGGCCAGCGGTGCTCTGGATGCTCGTCCAATTCGCGCGCCTGTGAAATGGCCTCCTCGACGTGGGGGAGAAAATGCTCTGTTTTGAGGGAGCTTTTGCTAAATTCTCCCAATAGGATCACTAATTCTCTCTCTAATCGCGTGCGATCTCCTTGCCTACGATTCTCTCGAAACTCATCCAATGTTTCGGCTGAATACTCGCTCAGTGAAGTTACGTGAAGCAGCAGCCATAACTCAAAGCATGGATTGCTCACCGCCATCTCGTAGCCTTTCTGTTGACACTTTGTCGCAATGTCAGCGAGCTTTTTATCGCCCCAGTCATCCGTATCCACGACCAACCATAGTTCATCTAATCCTTCTTCATAATTGTACTCATCACTAAATTGATTGAGCGCTGCGATGACATATTCCGGCGCTGATTTTGTTCCCTCTCTTTCCAAAACCTCGACGTGAATGCGAGGATTGTAGAAGTACTTGGGGGATGCCATGTCTTTGAAGTAGGCCGGCTCTGTATCACTTCCTTCTGTGGCGATGATAATCAGCTTGGGATCTCGTATCCTACTCTTCCGTTTTCTGGGGAGGAACTCGCGTTTCTTAGGCATTGTGTTATTCTCGCGCTTATTCTTGTGCAAAGGAAAAGTTGCCAAAAACTGGTATGGCGCCATAACGCCCTACGAGGTAGCCTTTCTCGACATCTTTATCTGAACGCGGGTTAAATTCCTCTAAGGAGTAGAGGTGGGACGCTCCTCGTGGATCTTTCTCCACAAACCAGATTTCATCTCTGCGGAGGAGATCTAGGTCGAGCAGATTTTCTTCGTGCGTGGTGGCGATGACTTGACTATGGCTGGTAGAATCTTCCAAAAACAATTCGAGCATTTTATAGCTGAGTTGAGGGTGGAGGCTGCGATCTAGCTCGTCAATCACAATGACCCGATCTTTATTCGTCAGGTTAGCAAGCGCGGGTAGTAGGTCTAAGAGTCGGCGTGTGCCATCTGATTCTTCTGTGATGTCAAAAGTGACATTTTCTTCGCAGTCGGTCATTCTGTGTTGAAATATCAGTTTTTTTACATCAAGATCACCATTTGACCGGCTAACAAGATAATTCTCACCACTAGACACGGATATAAATTTCGTATCAGACTGTAGGGTGTTTTTTAGATCTTGCACCATTTCTTCTGGAAACTCGTCGTCTGGTTCTACAGTTATCAACGCTGGACCTAAAATCCCTGTCCCAAATTCTTTCATGTAACTTGCCATTTTTTCCCCAAAATCATCATCTACTGCCATCACGGCAAGAGGCACAAATCGACTTCGGGGATAGATGATAACTAGGATCTCAGTAAACCATTGATAGATGTCGGCAAAATGTTTAACGTTTTGCTCCATACTTTCAGTTAGAAACAGTTGATTGGGGCGGGTTCCCATAGCGACAAACTCTAGAAATTCCATTTCTTTCTTATTGCTAAATTTTACCTTGCCGAAATCTACGGATGTCTCTCCCTCCGACGTTGTCGTCCGCTCGAATAGCATCACCTCCGTAGTTTTTTTGATCTCATAGAGCCATTCCTCATGGATGCGCCGGTTATCCGCTTCGAACCCATATACATAACATCGCTCTTTATGCTCGAATTCAAACTCGAATTTAGATGGCCGAGAGGCGTTATCCGCACATAGCTTAAAAGGAATGCGAGGGATGGCAGCTTTGATCCGGGCGCCTTCTGAAATCAGCTTTTGAGCAAAATGCATCGCTTTCACCAGGTTGGATTTCCCCGATGCATTGGCTCCATAGATGAGCGCTGTTCGTAAAAGGCTTAAACCACAGCTAGTTTGCATTTCGACGATATGGTTAGGATGTTGCCGCACTCGCCCTGGAATGAGGGACAATTCGACTTCTTCATTGAAAGATAGGAAATTACTGACATGGAAACGAATTAACATCACATACCTCCATAGTTGCATTCGAGAAATAATCTCATATTATGTATCTATTTATAGTTTATCATATCATATGATCTATGTCAACGAGATTTTTTCTCTTTAGAATTCGATGTTTCAAAAGGGGCCTGATGGGAGAGTTTCCCGTCAGGCCCTTGCGGTTTTTGTGACGATACTCTGATATAATAGGGGAAGCATACAAATCGAATTTGAAGTGGGGGCTAAGATAGATGAAGCGACTAGGCTTAGATTGGCGCATCGTAGGTTGGTTGGTGATTCTCGTGGCGATGGGGGTCTCGCTGGGCGCGGCCCCGCCGCCGCCCGAGGCGCGCGCGCGGGAGTTGTTGGCGGCGGCGGAGGCGCAGATCCCCTGGCCGATCCACGCTCTCGCCGTCGAGGGTGGGGAGGTGACGGTCTGCTTGGAGGTTTCGGCGGCGACGCTCCGCGCCGACGCGGGGATGGGCGCGGAGCGCGTCGAGGCGGCGGTGGCGCGCGCGCTGACGCCGTTGGAATGGACGGCCTTGCACGTCCGCGCGTGGGATGCGACGCAGGGCCGGTGGCGCGCGCTTTCGGACTTCCTGCCCGCGATGGCCCCTGCCTCGCCGGCGGATGTCTGGTCGCAGCCGCTGCCGCCCGCTCCCGCGCGCCCGACCGCTTTCCCCCAGGGTCTGGCCGGGAAGACGGTTTACATCAGCGCCGGGCATGGCTGGTGGTGGAATAGTTGGGCGTGGCGCACACAGCGCATCGTCTATCAAGGCTTCATCGAGGATCACAACAACGCCGAGGCAGTCGGGCAATTCCTCATCCCCTATTTGGAGCAGGCCGGCGCCACCGTGATCCCCGTGCGGGAGCGCGATTGGCGCGCCGACCGCGTGATTGTGGAGGACGATGCCGACGGATGGGAGATCGCCGATGCGCCGGGCTACGCCGGCGGACCGGCGCGCGCAACGCGCACAGTGACGGGCGCTGCCACGATGACGGCCACCTGGACGCTGACCGTCCCGCAGCGCGGCGCCTACGCGCTCTACGCCTGGATGCATCCCAGCGCCGCTCACGCGCCCGACGCGCACTATCGCGTGCATCACGCCGGGGGCGTCGCCGAGGTGTGGTTGGATCAGCGGCTTTATCAACCGACGTGGCGCTATCTCGGCACATTTCCCCTAGCCGATAGCCTGACCGTTACTTTGGACAACCACTCGGTGATCAGCGGCGCGCTGGTCACCGCCGACGCGCTGCGCGTGGGCGGCGGCACCTTCGATAGCTTCGCGGGCCTTCAGCAACTCACGCAGGTCGATACCACGCCCCCCGCGCCCCCTTATCGTCCCTGGTGGGAGGTCGATACCTTCTACTTCAGCCAGTGGATGGGCCTCGATCCGGCGGAGTTCTCCTACTTCAACACCATCGTCTCGCGCCCGATGTTCGCCCGCTGGCATCACAGCGGCAGCGGCGAGGACGCGCTCTTCATCTCCTGGCATACCAACGGCTGGAACGGTACGTCGCGCGGCACCGAGTCCTACATCCACGATGGCGCGACCTATCCGCGCACGGCGAACAGCGAGTTGCTGCAACAGGCCGTTCACGATGAACTGATCCACGACATTCGCGCCGGATGGGAGGCGGATTGGATCGACCGCGGCAAGAAGCAGCGCAACTTGGGCGAGCTGCGCATGCTCTGGGATGAGGACCCCACGGCGCGGATGCCGGGCGTGTTGTTGGAGATCGCGTTTCACGACCACCCGGAGGATGCGGCTGCGCTCAAGGACCCGCGCTTCAATCAGTTGGCGGCGCGCGCGGTCTATCAGGGCATCGTGCGCTACTTCGAGGCCCGCGATGGCGTCGATCTCGTCGAGTTGCCGGAGCCGCCCACGCATCTGCGCGTGGAGAATCTGGGCGGCGGGGCCGCGCGCGTCTCGTGGCTGCCGCCGGAGACTGACGCGATGGGTTTGCGCGGGGCGGCAGCCACCGGCTATCGGCTCGCCATCAGCCGCGATGGCTTCGCCTGGCAGGCGCCTGTTGCGCTGACGACCACCTCGCACACGCTGACCGGCCTGACGCCGGGCGAGACGCTCTACGTCCGCGTGTCGGCCGCCAATGCCGGCGGCGAATCGTTTCCCACCGAGGTGCTGGGCGTGCGGGTCGGTACGCCCAACTTGCTCATCGTCAACGGCTTCGATAAGCTGAACAACTTCGGCCTGGTGGAGGAGAATGACCCCGTCCAGGGCGAAAACTTGCGGATGTGGCTTGGCCAGATGAATCGCCGCGATTACGTCGTGCATCACGGCGAGGCCGTGCCCGCGCGCTATGCGTGGGATAGCGCCAGCAACGAGGCGGTGGCCGATGGCTTAGTCGATTTGGGCGCCTACACGATGGTGGATTGGATCTTAGGCGAGGAGTCGCTGGATGAGGCAGGGACGCTCTCTGATGACGAGCGCGCGGCGCTACGGGCTTTTGTGGAAGGCGGTGGCGGGCTCTTCATCAGCGGCACGGAGCTGGCGTGGGATCTGGAGGCGATGGAGCGCGACGCCGATTTCCTGCGCGCGGTGCTGCACACCGTGTATCTCGCGGATGACGCGGACTCCTACACCGTCACGCCGGAGGCGGGCGGGGCGTTCGCCGGGTTGGAGACCATCGCCTTCGATGCGGCGGGCGAGTACGACGCCGATTTCCCGGATGTGCTGGCCCCGATGGCCGGCGCGGATGTCGCGTTGCGCTACGCCTACGTCGATGGCCCCGGCGGCGCGGCGGCGATTCAGTACGCGGCGGGATGTCGGCGCACGATGGTGTGGGGCTTCCCCTTCGAGACGGTGCGCGCCGCCTCCCGCCCGGAGGTGATGGCCCGCGTGATGGATTTCTTGGATGATTGCGCGCTCTTGGATACGCAGATCGCCTCGCCGCGGGATGGCGCTTACGTCAACGTCGCGCCGTCGTTTGCGGGATCGGCCTCCGGGGCGGATTTGGAGCGCGTGGAGGTGCAGGCGATTCGCGCCGCCGACGGCGCCGGCTGGGATGGCGCGGCGTGGGGCGTGCCGACGTGGCTGACGGCCACCGGTATCTTCACTTGGAGCTACGCGCTGCCCGCCCCCGATTACTTCACAGAGGGCGCTTATCTGCTGCGCGCGCGGGCCGTCGGCCTTCAGCCTGACCCTTCGCCGGCGGAGGTGAGCTTCTTCTACGATGTCACCCCGCCGCTGACGCCGACCTTGCGCTCGCCCCTTGACCGGCAGACGCTCTCGCTCGCGACGGCGATCTTAGTCTGGGAGTCACTGGCGGATGAGGGCGCGCCCTTGCGCTACGAACTGGAACTGGACGGCGACCGTTATCAGACGGAGGATGCCTTCTACGCCATTGAGGTGACGCCCGGCGAGCACTCGTGGCGCGCGCGGGCCGTCGATGCGGCGGGCAACATCGGGCCGTGGAGTCCCATCGCGACCTTTGATGTGGAAGCGCCGCCTGCTCCTCGCGCTGTGTACTTGCCGCTGGTGGGACGTAACGTCATCTCCGTGCCGGCGACCTGCGAGCTGGTGTTGGAATCCGGCTTCGAGGCGCTGGATACGTGGGAGTACAACGCGCTGGCGCAGCGCGTCAACGACGTGGTCTACGCGGGCGATTGGGCCGCGCGCGTGGGCATCCCGCTGGGCGAGTCGGGCGCGGCGGTCTACTCCTCTATCGCCCATCGCGTGGCCCTCCCGGCGGACGCTGCCGCGATCACCTTGAGCTATATGGCCTATCCTGTCAACGAGGCTTCGGATGCGGACGACGTGCATTATGTGAGTTTGTTGGATGCGGAGGGGACCGTGCACATGCTCTCTACGGCGACCTCGGATGCGCGGACGTGGGAGGCGCGCGCCTTGGATCTGACGGCCTTCGCCGGGCAGGAGGTCAAGTTCTACCTGGGTGTGAAGAACGACGGGGATGACGACACCGCCGCGCTCTATGTGGATGAGGTGCGCGTGCAGGTTTGTAAATAGTTCGGGGGTACCCTTGCGAAGGTTAGAATGACCTTGTCGTAAGACCAGATATTTGGGCCACAAGGTCCGCTGGCATACTTAGCCGCTTGGAACCTTCGCAAGGGTAGCTATAGCTAGGTTGAAATCTCCACAAAAAAATGCCCCCCGGAGGCCCTACTCCGGGGGGCAGAGGAAAGGAGAATCCCTAACGCCAGGGTGCCCATCCCCGACGTGTTGGGTAAACTAGGGTGCTACCGTGCTACCTCAGATCCCCGCTCCGGGGACCGAAATCGGAATGGTGAAGAAAAAGGTACTTCCCTCACCTAATTCGCTTTTGACCCAAATTCGTCCCCCGTGCATCTCGACCAGGTTCTTGGTAATGGCCAAGCCCAAGCCTGTACCGGGCTGCTCGCGGACGTTGGAATCGTCGGCGCGATAGAATTTGGTAAAGAGTCGCGCTTGATCCTTGGGGCTGATGCCGATGCCGCTGTCGATCACGGCGCAGCAGATGAACCCCGGCTCCTCGGCCGGCAGCCAGGCGCGAATGGCAATCGTGCCTTGATCCGGCGTGTACTTCATCGCGTTGCTCAGCAAGTTTGTCAGCACCTGCCGCAGGCGATCGGGATCGGCGTAGGCCGGCGGTAAGCGATCCCAAGCATCGATGGTCAGAATCTGTTGCTTCTCCTCGATTAACTCGCCCACCATGTCCACCGCATCGTCCAACGCATCCGTAAATTGGATAGGGCGGGGGGTGATCTGGAGGCGGCCGGTTTCGATGCGCGAGATGTCCATCAGATCGCTGACCAGAATCTTCATCCGGCTGACATTGCGCTGGATAGCGGTGACGAACTCGCGCTGTTCGGGCTGCAATTCCCCCACGATGTCGGAGTCGAGGATGTCGGCGTAGCCTAAAATCGAGGTCATCGGGGTGCGCAGTTCGTGGGAGACCAACGAGACGAACTCCGATTTGGCCTGGTTGGCTTGGCGCAGCGCCGCGTACAAGCGCGCGTTCTCCACGGCGATGGCGATGTTATCCGCTACGCGCAGGACAAACTCGGTCCTGTCCATATTAAACGCGCGGTCTTCGGTCTCCAAGTAAAGCACGCCCACCGGTCGATCCTCGCGCAGAAGCGGCAAAATCATTCGTTTTTCCTCTAAAAGAGGCCGGCGCGTGTAGACATATCGGTTGACTGTCTGGGGAGCCGCCTCTGGATCGACGCGGCCTTCTCGCGCCGCCCAGCGGATGCCCTCTTCTGCTAACATGCCGATGGCGCCGCCTTTGGCGTTGGCCGCCGCGATGGCCCACGTCACGCTGCCCTCCATCACCCGGTCGAAATCCAAGCTGGTGTTGAGATCGCGCGCCATCTCTTGCAAAATTGTCAGCTCGCGGATCTTCTGGGAGAGCGCCTGATTGGTCTCCTTATGCTGGCGTGCCTTGTTCAGCGCCGAGGCGGCCTGCTTGGCGAACGCGCCCAACATTGCGCGGTCCTCCTCACTGAAGATGCCCGCTTTGGCGCGATTATCCAGGTAGACGACGCCCTGCGGCTCGCCCTCGTAGATTAGCGGCGCGCAGAGCACGGAGCGCAATCCGTAGGCGATGATGCTTTGGCTGTGCTCAAAGCGCGGATCGACCTGCGCGTTCGTCGTGATAATTGGCTCTCTGCGCTCCAGCGCCTGTCTCACGATGCTATAGCTGAACCGCTTATCTTCTTCGGTGAAATCTTCCCCGCTGGCCGTGCTCTCCATCTCGATCTGGAGATCATTCTCGTCATCCTTCTCATCAATGAGCAGGAGCATCCCCCGCTCGGCCTCGGTGATGCGGATGACGGCGTTCATCACGGCCTGAATGGTCCGGCGCCAATCCAGCGATTCGTTAATCGATTGAGAAACTTCGTACAGTAGGCTCAACTGGGCGCTCTTTTCCAGTAACATCTCGGTTTGGAGCTGGCGCACCATATCCTCCCAGCATTTGAGATGCGTGGCCAACTCCGGCGGGGCGTTGCCGTTCAACGACTTGCGCTGTTGATGTATCTGGGTTTTGAGTTGGGCAAGCATTTCTTTAGGTCGTGTAGCGTCGATTTTGAGGTTCTCCATGGATACCTTCTCCTTCCCCGGAAACGAATGGTGGGGACGTTGTGTCCGTCCAATCCCACAACCAGTAGGCCAATCCACCCCACGGTTGCCAGGGCGCGAACGCCGCTTTCACCGTCTCCGGGTCGATGTCATTGCCCTGATGCCAGTAGCGGCTGACGCGATACTGCGCTTGTTCATCTGTGGGAATGTAGTCGTAGCGTCCCAGGCTGAGCATAATTAAGCTGAGTGTCTCCTTGCCGATTGGGAGATTCTCTTGGAGATTCGCGATTAATGTCTCCAGCGGGAGATCGGCGCTCACCAGAGTTTGGAGATCCTCGCCATTGGCTTGGAAGGTATGCGCAATTTTTGTGATCTGTTCGCCGAGATCTCCGCCGTTGTGGGCGATAAGCAATTTTTCCTTCTGGATGAGCTGCTGTGGTGTGGGAAAGGCGTGATGCGTGGGGTTGGTGGGCAGCGGCGAGCCGCAGGTCTCGATGATCCAACTGATGTAGGCGCGATGGCGCGCCGGGGGCAAGCGCATGAGGATCACGGCTTTGATGACGTCCTCGAAGAACGTTGTTCCGCGCAGGAAGCGCACGCCTTGGCGGATCGCAGAATCCAGCCCCGGCGTGTGCTTGGCGATCTCCAAGAATCCGCGTAGGTTCTCGCCTAGGCGCAACATCCGCCACGTTCGATGGCTGATCTCCTCGGTCTCCTTGCTGGTGAGCCGCTCGCCCGTGTGGAGGATCAGACCGGCCGGCGCCTGGGAGATGATGATGGCCACCGTGTGTCCCGAGGTCAGGCGCTCCACGCGATAGAGCTGTCCTTGTGTTTCTCGCACCCGAAACGGTGGGTGCAGGAACCATTGGGAGCGGCGGATGACCTGCGCGAGTGAAAATGTATCTGATACTGTTAGAATCCAGTGCATAACTTCCTTTCCTCCCTATCTGACTCTAAGCATATCATGGGAGGGCTTAGTTAGGGGTTTCGGAGAAGTTACGAAATAGTTAAAGCGAAAAATAGAGCGCGGCGAGAGGAAGTTACACAAAAATGCGCAGTTGTGCGCAAAAGGGGAATACAAAGCGGAAAAGTGAAAGAAAAACGGGCGGCTCCCGTGAGGGAGGCCGCCCGTTGAGGCGCTTTTTGAGAAGAGGAGGCTACTTCAGGCCGGCCAACTCCAGCCCGGCGTCCAACATCGGCTCGACTAACGACTCGTCCGTCACTTCGCAGTAGACGCGGATGATCGGCTCGGTGCCGGAGAAGCGGATGAGCAGGAAGCCCTGGTCGCCGAGATCGTATTTGTAGCCATCGATGGTGATGATCTCCTCGACGGGGACGCCCGCCAGGGTCTCCGGCTTGGCCTTGTCCAGCCGCTCGCGCGCCTCGGGGCGCTTGGCATCGGGGAAGCGGGTGTCGATGCGGTCGTAGTAGTAGGCCTGCCCCAGCTTATCGAAGAGGATCTCGACCAGCTCCGAGGGCGTCTTGCCCGTCTTAAGCATCAAATCTAAGAAATAGAGATTACCCAGGATGCCATCGCGTTCCGGCACGTTGCCCTTGAAGGCATAGCCGCCGCTCTCTTCGCCGCCGATGAGCGCGTCGGTCTCCAAGAATTTAGGCGCGATATATTTGAAGCCCACGCCCGTCTCGTGGACCGGTACGTCGTACATCTTGCCCAGCTTGTTGAGCATCGAGGTCGTCGAAATCGTCTTGATGATGGGGCCGCGCTCGCCGCGCACTTCCAGCAGATAGTAAACCAGCAGCGCGTAGACGCGCAATTGGTCGATAAATTGCCCCTTCTCGTCGCCGATGCCGATCCGGTCGGCGTCGCCGTCGTTGATCAGCAGCA
The DNA here is from genome assembly GCA_046541755.1 of Anaerolineales bacterium. Taxonomy (GTDB): domain Bacteria; phylum Chloroflexota; class Anaerolineae; order B4-G1; family SLSP01; genus JAAAOZ01. Next base: position 11,395 of record JBKHCQ010000006.1, read on the forward strand.
CGTCCGCGCCGATTTCAACGGTGCGCTCCAGCGCCGCGTTGATGTTGGGCGGGATCGGCTCCGGGCGCTCCATATCGGGGAAGAGGGGATTGCGCCCGCCGTGGATCTCCGCGATGATGTTGTTCCCGCCGCCGAGCAAATCTTGAAACCATCCGGCGGCGTTGCCCCACATTGGCTCTGCCAGGATTTTCAAGCCCGCGTTGCGGAGGGCGTCCAAATCCACCAACTCGCTGATGTGCTCCACGTAGGCTGGCTTGGGATCCCAGCGGCGCACGAAGGATTTCTCCTCCGCTTCGGCGATAGGGAGCCGATGCACGCCTTCTATCGTGGAGGGGATGTACGATTCGATTTCCCGCAGGCCGTCCGGTGCGATGGCGCCGCCTTTTCTATCTCGCACTTTGAAGCCGTTGTCGGGTGGGGGGTTGTGGCTGGCCGTGATGTTGATCCCGCCGCCGGCCTCGCGTTCCACCACGCTGTAGCTGATCACCGGGGTGGGGGCGTGGTCCTTTGTGAGCCAGACGGCGATGCCATTGCCGGCCATCACCTCGGCCGCCGCCTCGGCGAAGAGGTCGCTGCTGAAGCGCTGATCGTAGCCGATGACGACGCCCTGACTCGCCAATTCGTGACGTCTTAGATATTCCGCGAATCCCTGCGCCACACGCCGCACATTATCGAAGGTGTAATCCTCCGCGATGCGCGCCCGCCAGCCGTCCGTGCCAAATTTAATATCGCTCATAGTTCCTCCTTGGGAAGTTGGTTACAAGTTACAAGTTGCAAGTTGCAAGTTACAAGTTACAAGTTGCACGTTGCACGTTGAATGTTATCTAAAAATGTGATTATGCGTATGTGTGGTTACACGCGCTGGATCTTGTTGAGAAAGCTCGTCCCGATTTCGGGCGGCTCCAGGTCGAAGATGGCGGAGATGGTGGCCGCCACATCGGCGAAGGTTTCGCGCGTGCCCAGATTGACGCCGGGCTTGACCGGCGCGCCGAAGACCAGCAGCGGGACGTACTCCCGCGAGTGGTCGGTGCTCTCCGTGGTGGGATCGACGCCGTGGTCGGCCACGATCATCGCCACGTCGGTAGGCCGCATCCGCGCCTGGATGTCGGGGAGTCGCTCGTCGAAGGCGGCCAGCGCGCCCGCGTAGCCTTCGGGATCGTTGCGGTGGCCGTAGATCATGTCATATTCGATCAGGTTCGTAAAGAGCAGTCCCTGGAATTCTTCCTGGAGAAATTCCAGCGTGGCGGCGATGCTATCTTGGTTGTTGGTGCGGTGTTTGTTGAGTGAGATGCCGGTGTTGCCGAAGAGATCGTCGATCTTGCCAACGGCGGCCACATCGTAACCGGCGGCGATCAGCTTTTGCATCACGGTGGGGCGCGGAGGGAGTAGCGGATAGTCGTGGCGGAGCTCGGTGCGCCAGAAGTTGCCCGGCTCGCCTCGGAAGGGTCGCGCGATGACGCGCCCGACGGCGTGCTCGCCGCGCAGCATATCGCGCGCTATTTGGCAGATCTTGTAGAGTTCCTCGACGGGCACTTTCTCCTCGTGCGCCGCGATTTGGAAGACGCTGTCGGCGGAGGTGTAGACGATCAGGTTGTGGCCCGCCAGATGCTCTTCGCCCAGTTCCTGGATGATGACGGTGCCCGACGCCGCTTTGTTGCCGATGACCTCGTAGCCTGTCTTCTCCTCGAACTCGGCGATGAGATCGGGCGGGAAGCCGTCGGGATACGTGGGCATCGGCTTGGACGAGTGGATGCCCATCAGTTCCCAGTGGCCGGTGACGGAATCCTTGCCTTTGGAAATTTCGGCCATCTTGCCATACGCGCCCCATGTCTCCGCGCGCGGCGGCACGCCCTGGATGTCGGTCAGGTTGCCCAGGCCCAATGCCTGCATATTCGGCATCTCCAGCCCGCCGATGGCGCGGGCGGTGTTGGCGAGGGAATTACTGCCCACGTCGCCATAGTCGGCGGCGTCGGGCAGCGCGCCCACGCCCACGCCGTCCAAGACGATGACGAGTACGCAATCAATGTTCATGGTGCTCTCCTTGTTTTTACCTTTCGGGAAGCTATCACCTGTAGCCTCCCGGAAAGTTTAGCTTAGTCACTACAGATTGTTTTCCTTCTTCAGCAGGTCGAGATCGGCCTTGACCATCATTTGGATCAGTTCCTCGAAGCTGACCTGTGGCTCCCATCCGAGCTTTTCGCGGGCGCGGCTGGGATCGGAGACGAGTAGATCGACCTCGGCGGGGCGCATGAAGCGCGGATCTTGATAAACGTGATCCTGCCACTTCAGCCCCACGTAGGAGAAGGCGGCCTCGCACAGATCCTTGACGGAGTACGTCCGACCTGTCCCGACAACGTAATCGCCCGGCTCATCCTGCTGGAGCATCAGCCACATCGCGCGCACATAATCGCCCGCGAAGCCCCAATCCCGCCGGGACTCCAGATTGCCCAAGCCGACCTTCTCCGAGAGGCCCAGCTTGATCTTGGCGACGTTGTACGTGATCTTGCGGGTGACGAACTCCAGGCCGCGGCGGGGGCTGTTATGGATGATTAAGCGTCCTACGCCAGCGCAAAATACACCGCTTTCTGTCTCTATGTCAAAGACCCACTCACTGGGATTGGCGGTGTCTTCTATGCGCCTGACTTCAGAGGGTTCCTTGCGTAAGTGCTGTCCTTTGTTACCAATATCATCACCTGAAGGGATATTTAGCTGGTAGTATACACTCTTCCCTCTTTTCTCGGAGTAGACGGAGGATAATCTATCTTGATTTGCATATAGCCAATATATCCCCTGAGCCAAGATAGGGCTGTTAGTTTTTATGCTATCTCCTTTACCAACTTTTAACCCATCGCCAGCATAATAACCATCCAAGTAGTGTTGTTGGATCTCAGATGGGGCGTTGAGAACTAAGGAGGGAACCCGTTTGCGTCCATCTCGGGTGTATAACTGGCCTCGTAGCCACTCACACAATGGACGCCCTCCCGTTAGATTTAATTGTCCCACTTCACGTTCTGGGTTCCAGCCAGATGTACCTTGCCATTCTAAACTCTTGCCTAAGAATAATCGGCCCCATAATTCGGCAACGCGCTTGCGTAATGCAGGGTCATTGTTCGTGAACTGGATTGTACCGCGTTCTGGAACGTATCCATCAGCCGTCATTAATCCTAGAAACTCAGCCATTTCTGGAGATAATACTGTCCAAGTTGGTGTTTCCGGGAAATGGTCAGTCAATGCCAAAGTGTCCCTTTCTTGAATATTTTTGGCAGAGATGGTTTTCCTTTCAGAGGTCAGCATTTGGTGATGGGCTGTTACATCTACCATACCAGATCGAGCTTGTATCGATAACAGATGATGATTCTCATCGGTCGTTCGGCGGTGAGTAGCTGTGATTGCAAGTACCGATGTCCACTGTTCTCCATCCCATACTTGGAGTCCTGGCGCTTCAAAATGTTGAGTGCTTGGCCCTTTTCTGCGAAGCGGAACCAGTTCTCCTATGGATACAACGTTTACAATATTATCTTGGCGAACGATAATCGGCGTTTCTTCAGTGATACATTCGTGATTGAAGAGGATGCCGGAGTTGGCGTGGAGGTCATAGGATTCGCGGTAGTTGACCGTGATCCAGTGCCCGTAGACCTTGGCGACGCCATAGGGCGAGCGCGGGTAGAAGGGGGTGTCCTCGGTCTGCGGCACCTCGCGCACCTTGCCGAACATCTCACTGCTGCTGGCCTGATAGAAGCGGATCTCAGGATCGACGGTGCGGATCGCTTCCAGGACGCGGGTGACGCCCATACCGGTCACGCCGCCGGTGAAGACCGGTTGCTTCCACGAGGCGGGGACGAAGGATTGTGCGGCCAGGTTGTAGACCTCTTGGGGATGATATTCGCGCAGGATGTTGATGATCGAGCCTTGATCCTGTAAATCGCCAGACGCCAGCGTGATTTTGGATTGGATGTGATGGATGCGGTTGAAGTTCACGGTGCTGGTGCGGCGCACCATCCCGATGACCTCGTAGCCCTGTTCCAGTAAAAACTCGGCTAGGTACGAGCCATCTTGGCCGGTGATGCCGGTGATTAACGCGCGTGGTTTGGTCATTTGACCCTCCTTTAGAAAATTGGTTGAACGTTACAGGTTGCAAGTTTGAAGTTTTATGTAGTCAAGCGTTGAAAAGTCGTAAAGTCAGGAAGTCGAGTAAGCTGGGCGGCATTTATAGTGCGCGTTTCAGCGCGTTTTTCGGCGATAGGTCGCCCTACTACGAGCCACAACTTAACCTGACTTTCTATTTGATTTTATCCCGCCACTCCTCGAGGACATCCTCGACCGTTTGGGTGAAGGGAATCTCCGGCGTCCAACCGGTGTCTAACATAAGCTTGGCCGGGCTGCCGTAGACGATGGGCACATCGGTGGGGCGATAGCGGGCCGGATCGATCTCGATGCGGATGTCGGCGCTGGAGAGCTTGAGCAGGTGATCGACCAGCGACTGGATCGTGTGCGCTTCACCCGTGCAGATGTTGTAGACCGCGCCGGGCGCGCCCTTGAGCAGCAGCGCGTGGTAGCCGCGCACGACATCGCGCACATCGGTGAAATCGCGCGCGGGCGTGAGGTTGCCGACGTACATCACCGGTTCCTGCTCGCCCCGCTCGATGCGGGCGACCTGGCTGGCGAAGGCCGGCAGCACAAAGCGCGGCGATTGCCCCGGCCCAATGTGGTTGAACGGCCGCGCGCGGATGACGGGCAGATCGAAGCTGATGAAGTACTGATACCCCATCACATCTTGCGCGACTTTGCTCACGCTGTAGGGATTTTCCGGCCGGAGGGGATGCTCTTCGATCAGGGGAAGATCCTCCTCATCGGCGCGCCCGTACTCCTCGCCAGAGCCGATCACCAAAATGCGCGGGCTGGTATCTAAGGCGCGGCAGCTTTCCAGCAGATTGAGCTGGCCCTGGATGTTGTTCTGCAACGTGCCCCACGGATCCTCGTAGGCGGTGGGGACGTGCGATTGGGCGGCCAGGTGCAGGACGTAGTCGGGCGGGTAGCTCTCGACGACGGCGCGCGTGGTCTGCTCATCGCGGAGATCAAGGGGGATGATCTGCTCGCGCTCTGGATCGATGGCCGGCGCGGGGTTGGGGTACGACGTCCCCACGATGCTCCAATCGGTGTGGGCCAGGAGATGGCGTCGAAAATAGGCGCCGACAAATCCGGTAGCCCCGGTGATTAAAATCCGCATAATGGCTCCTTGTGGTTTTTTGTTGCGGCGTGGGGTTGGGTTGTATGATGTGAGTGTAGGGATATAGGCCCTTCAGCACCCTGGGATTAGGACTGGGCCATCTGGCGCAAGCGCGTGCTAAAATCTTCCAAGGTGAAGGTGTGTAGAGCATGCATTGCCAGTGTCTTTAACTCTGTCAGATCTTTGAAGCTCTCCAGTTGTCGCCTCAAGTGCACGAGTTGCTCTGGCTTTGGCTCAAAGCGCACCTCTAGTATCTGCAAAATTGTATCGCGTTGGACCTGCGCGCCTTGCTCCAGACCTTGCTCCAGACCTTGCTCTAATCCCTGCTCTAATCCCTGCTCTAATCCTTGCTCTAATCCTTGCTCTAATCCTTCTTTAATCCAATCATCGATGAAGGTCGCCTCTCTCATTTGTATCAACTCCTCTCGAAAGAATTTCCATAACATAACTTTGTCAAAATAGCGCATCGCCATCGTGACGGCTAAGGCTAACAGATCGGCCCGTTTTTGCGCATCCGGCTCTTGCATAATCAGCAATCGTTCTTCGTGCAGGATTTGGACGTCTGGATTTTTGACCAACATCACCAGTAAGGGCGCCAGTTCCCGATATTCCCCGCTGCGGATTGCCTCGGTGTAGTCCCACAACTTGAGAATCGGGTAGGTGAAGCTGCTGATGGGCGCCTCGTCCAATTGTACGACATAGGCGCTGGGCAGCGGCGACTGACGGGGATGCAGATATAAAACCACGGGTAACACCGGCAACTTGAATTGTGCTGTCAAGATGCCCACATAGCTGAATAGCCGGCGAGGAAAGTCAGGCTTGTGTTGTAGTTGGAACTCGAAATGCAGCAGATATTTTTGGCCCTTGTACATCACGCGATGGACGAAATCCACCGGCCGCGCGGGAAGAAGCAGCTCGACGTTTTCCAAGGTTCCCACAAGCTGGATGGATTGGTCTGGAAAGGCCAAACGCAGAAATACGTCCGCATGATGACGGGCGATGATCTTCAGGGTGCGGTCAAAGATGTTGATTTTGGGCATAGCATTCTCCGCTGACTTTTGGAGATTGATCGACGTTGGGTTGACTTTTATAAATTATACAATGAGGGAGCGTAAACTAAAAATGCGAGGCGCGATATGCTTTATTACTTCACTTCCAATCCAAGAGCGTGACCTGACCCTCGTCGGTGAGGGGGATGGCGGCGTTGGTGACCAGCGAGAGCAGATAGAGGTTATCGTGCTGGACGAAGGCGATCTGCTCGCCGGTGGGACTCCAGCGCCACGTCGGTGACGCGATGCCGGCTTGATCCTCTGGGGGGAAGAAGCAGCTCTGATTGGAGCCGTCGCGGTCGATGGTGCACAGCGTGTACGCGCTGGTCTCGCTCTGGTAGGGGATGCGCGCGCGCCCGAAGAGCAGTGTGGCTCCATCCGGCGCGAGGCGCGGCGTGGCCCACATCCCGACCTCGGAGGCTAACTCCGCGCTGTAGGCGCCCGTCGCCGCGATCATCCACAGGTCGAAGACCGGGCTTTCCTCCGGATCGCGTTGGCTGCTCTCCGCGCTGTGCAGCGTCGCCGCGATAAAATCCCCGTCGGGCGTCCAGATCAGCTCCGGATGCCACGCCCAACTGCTGTAGGTGCGATACGCCGGGTAGGCGATCAGGGGAGTCTTGGCGCTGCGCCGCACATCGACCACGCCGATCTCGTCGGGACGGCTGTAGGCCAGGCGCTCCCCCTCCGGCGACCAGGTGTAGCGCGTGCCCCACCAGCCGTAGCCGCCGCCAGCCTCCGGCACGAGCGCCTCGGTGGGCCTGAACAGCCGCCCGCTGAGGCTAAATTGCGCGATCCACAGGTCGTTCTCGCCGCGCCAGCCCGGCGCGCGCTCTACCGTCGTGGCCGTCGTCCACGCGACGCGGTTGCCGTCCGGCGACCAATCGGCCCAGAGCATGTTGCGCGTGTCCATATCTACGGGCGTCGCGTCCGCCTCGCGAGTGTTGATCATCCACAGCGCGTTGAGATCGCCCGTCTCCGTCACGGCGCGGGTGAAAAGCAGGTGCTCGCTGTCGGGTGAGAGCGTGAAGACACGCCCGTCCAAATCGCCCAGATTGGTGAGCCGCCGCCGCGCGCGATTGCTCCCGCGCATCAGCCAGGCATCTTGCGAGTTGAGGTAGACTAACGTGCCGGTGATGACGGCCCGCTGCGCCTCTGGGCGCGATCCGATGAGGATGACTTCGTCCTGGGGCGGGGTGGCCAGGCGCTCTTGCACCAGCGTCCGCTCGACCGGCTCGCCATCCTCCTCCGTGATGCGATAGACGCGCTCCAGCACGCCGGCCTCGCCCGTCTCCAGCAGCCGCGTCTCGCCCTCCGCTAAGTTCGCGTCGCGCACGGTGCGCCGCTCGAAGGGTACCGTCTCCGTCAGCGTCGTGGTGTGCTGTGTCACACGGATCACCTGCACCGTCGCGCCGTCGGTCAGCGAAGTATTTTCCGGCGGCGACACGCGATCCAGCGGTTCCAAGGCGACCTCGACCTCGTCTAGCAACGCGCGCACCGTCTCCGCCTCGGTCTCGAAGGTGCGCTGTTCGCCATCCGCCACGAGTGTGACGCGCCGGGGCGCGCTCGGCAGCGCGGTGCAGGCGACGATGGAGGTAATGATGAAGGTAATAAGGAAGGCCTTCGCGAGCACAAGTGGGATGCTCTGTTGTCTCATAGGATTACCCACGCTTGGCGCGTCATCACGGCGTCGGTTCCGGTGAATGGGCTGGCCCCCAACGCAGGGAGGTCGCGTCTTCCAGCCGAGCGGCGACATCCCAGAAATGGCCGTTGCTGGTCACGCCGATGTGGGCCGGCGCGCCGTCGACTTCTCGGATGATGAAGGCCGAGCCGTCGTCCGTCCAGTGCACGGCGCCGCCGAGGTCGGCGGCGTTCAGCAGCGCGATGGGCCGGAATTGCATCTCCGGCCCCAGGAAGTAGAGGCCGGGAGCGGGGCCGGCGCAAGCCGCGCCGCAGCCGTGATGCAGGAAGGCGACGCCGCCATCCGGCAGCGCTTGAGGCGCGGCGGGATGGAGCGGCCAGCCGTCGGCGTGGCAGATGCCCTCGCTCACGATGGCGGCTCCCGTCGCCGCGTCGGGCCAGATCTGATAGAGGCAGCCGATTTCCGGCGTGTCGATGGCCGCCCATAGCCCCTGCGCGCCCCAGTCGGCGCTCAGATGGTCCTCAGCATCGACGGTCAATTCTGAGAGTAGATACGGTTCACTGCTTGGTTCCTCATCTTCATCTCCGGCGGGGGGATTGGCGAGAAGTTCAGCGATGGGGAGCAGAGCCAGCGTCTGCGTCGTCGGGCTGTGGATCTCCAGTGAGAGCCACGCTTGGTCGGGGGAGAAGTCGCCCAGCTCCCAACGCAGCGTCTCACCTTCCAATTCCAAGGCTGAGGCGGGCATCGCGAGGTGGGCGGGCGCTGCTTCGTACGCTTCCTCCTCGGGCAGCGCGCCGACCCAGACGCCGCGCCGGTCGCTGAAGGCCACGTGGGTCCCCTGCGGGGAGAGGCGCAGATCGCCGCAGGGCTGATGTACGTCGCCATCGCAGAGGCCCAGGATGTGTTGCAGCGCCTCTGGCCTTTGGAGATCAAGCGCGAGCATGGCGCCGAAGGGGTGCGCCGCCTGTTGCTCATGGTCTTGACTGGCCTGGGGGCGGACGTCCCAGGCGAGGTAGATCATCCAGCGCCCGTCCGGTGTGATGGCGAGGCGCGTGGGGGTGGCGGCCGCGTCTTTCACCAGCCGGCCCGACGTGGGCAGTGGGATGGACGCCCATTGCGCGCGATCCACCAGATGGGCCTCGCCATTCGCCGTCGCGTAGACCAGATAGCGTCCATCCGAGGTGAGGGCGTACGCCACGACGGTGGGATTGGAGCTTGTGCCCTCTGTTTCGGTGGCCTCCGTCGCCGCCGACGTGGGCTGGGGGATCGCCTCGGCGACGCCGCCTTCGGCCAGCCACTGCCAGAGCTGTCCTTCGCGGAGGAAGTAGAGATCGGCGGGGAGGGCGGGCCATTCGTCCGTCTGGGGCGTGCTCGGCTCCGGCGGCAGAATCAGGCCGGGCGGCAGTGTGGGGGTTGGCTCCGGCGTGGACGTGGGTGTGGCGGTGGGCGTCGGGGTGGGGGTGAGCGTCGGCGTGGCGGTGGGCAGGATGGGCGTGCGCGTCGGCGTGGGTGTGGGCGTCGGCGTGCCCAGTTGGCAGCCGCTGATGATCAAGCTGAGGCTGAGCCAGAGCGCCAGGGCGATGCGCCGTCGGTGGGGCGTGAAGATCGTCTTCATTTGGTCAGCCCTCGCGCTCGAGGTAATCGCGCACGAGACGCCGCGCCTCCGCCTTGGTGGCGATCTCGCCGGCGGCCTGAGACTCGCGCAACATCTCCAGCAGGTCGCCAATCACGGGGCCTGGGGGGATGTTCATCGCTATTAGATCCCGGCCATCGAGCAGGGGCGGCGGCGCGATGGTCTCTTCTGGGCGATGGAAGTAATCGTCCAAGAGCATCTCCGCGCCTTGGAGCAGATTGTTCCAGCGCTTTTGATCTAACTTGCGGCCCCAGACGGCTAACGCATCGGCCAGCGCGAGCAGCACGACGCCCACGCCGCTCTCCCCGGTGGCGCGATAGAAGCGGTAGATGGCCCGGCGACTGCCGCCGGATTGGCCGAAATCGATGAGTCGCATGTGATGGCGGGCGAGCGCGGCGACGAAGTCGATGGCCTTGTTGGGAAAGTGGAGCGCCTGCAGCCGCGCCTGGGTCGTTTCGGCGCTGGCTTTGGCGTGGCCATAGAAGTGGGTCATCCCGCGCTGGTCGACGCTGCGCGTCTCGGCCTTGCCGGTATCGTGGTAGAGCGCGCCCCACTTGAGCAGGTCGCGGCGGGGCATCTCCACGCTCAGTTCGGCGTCGAGATACTCAAGCAGGGGGCTTTGGAGCGGCATCAATATCTCCGCGAGTTGTTCCCAAGCCCAGTCTGATACAGGGACGTAGGTGCGCGTGCTCTCGGGGCGCGGCGCGCCGCTGAGCATCGCTAAAATGCCTTCCACGGCGGAGACGGCGGCCAGGGTGTGCTCCCAGACGTTCGGGTAGTGATGGGGCCAGGATTGGTGAACCGACTGGAGGGTTTGTGCTTCGGGCAGGATGTGATGCAGTAGGCCCAGATCGGCCAGGGCCTGGAGGCTGTGGGACGCGGGGACGCTGGCGAGGATGTTGCACAGTTCGGCTTGGATGCGCTCGGCGGCGACGGTCTTGATCTTGGCGACCTGCGCGCGGATCGCCATCTCGGTCATCGTCTCTAGGTGGAAGCTCAACGCGCCAGCCTGACGCACGGCGCGCAGCAGCCGCGCGGGATCGTCGCAGAAGCTGCGCTCGCTGGTGACGCGGATCAATCTGGCGGCCAGGTCTTTCTGTCCCCCGTGGGGATCGATGATCTCGCCCTCCAAGGTCATCGCCATCGCGTTGATGGTGAAATCGCGCAGATGCAGATCCTCGGCTAAATCTTGCCCGCGCAAGGCGGCGAAATCCAACGTGATGGGCCGGTGGGTGGCGGGGTGATCGATGACGACGCGCCCGGTATCGCGCGCCTCATCCAACGTATAGTAGGCGGCGTGGAGCGTGTCGGCTACCTCGCGCGCGATCTCGCGCCCGCTGCCGGCCACGGCGAAGTCCCAATCGTGGAGGGGCCGGCGCAGCAGCAGATCGCGGACGGGGCCGCCGGCCAACCAGACGCCTTCCGCCGGCAGGATGGGCCGGATGCGGGCCAAGGGCCATTCGGGAATGAGCACGTGGGGCGGCTGCGGGGCGACCCACATCAGCCGGAGATGTTCCTTGGGGAGCTTGGCGTGCGCGGCGTAGCGAGCATAAGCGGCGGTCTCGCCCACGCTGGCGACTTGGCCATTTTCGCGCAGAGCGACCCACCGCCCGGCGTACAGACTCCAATCGGTCATATTGTTCGGTTCCTCCTGAGATGCTTGTATCTCAAAGGGCATGCGGCGCGCTGGAGGGCGCGCCGCACAACGGTCAACTCCTATCGGGCGTCGGTGGAGCGTCGGGGAGGGCTACACGCGGGTGACGTACTCGCCGTTGCGGGTATCGACGCGGATGACATCGCCGACCTGGACGAAGAGCGGGACATTGACCTTCAGCCCGGTCTCGCAGGTGACGGTCTTCTGAGCGCCCGTGGCGGTATCGCCGACGACGGCCATCTCGGCCTCGATGACCTCTAACTCGACGGTGGTCGGCAGTTCGACGTCGATGGCCTCGTTGTCTAACATCACCAAGCCTAATTCTATGCTCTCTTTAAGATAGCCGACCTTCTCCCCGATCAGATCATGGGAAATGCGGGTTTGGTCGTAAGTGTTGGTATCCATAAAGTAGTAGAAATCCCCATCGCTGTAGAGATACTGAAACGTTCGGTGCTCGACGGGGGCTTCTTCAAAGCGGTCGTTATCTAAGAAATTCCGGCGCAGGATTGTGCCGCTGCGTAGATCGCGCAATTTGGTGCGGATAATCGCGTTGCCGCGCCCTGGTTTGTGGTGTTGATACTCTAAAACTTGATAGAGTTTCCCATCTAAGATAAATGTGGTCCCTTTTCTTAGTTGATTCGCGTCTAACATAATTTCTTTATCCCTTTTTTTCTAGTAGTTTTTCTAGTAGATACTCAGCGCCCTATGCCCTGTGCAATGTGTTATTATACCTGTGGAGGATGAGTCGTCAAGGTTTCATTCGATTGCAGACTCGAAGGGTTTCTGGGTCTTTTCTGGCCCAATCGGGCGTTGTGCTTTGATGGGAGTGGTGTAACATAGATGAAAATAGATGAAAATAGATGAAATAAATATCATTTTGAGGAGGCAATATCAGTGGATGTAAGAACGGAGCGGTTGGCGAAGTTGTTGGTGGGATATTCCGTGGATGTGCAGCCGGGCGAGTCGGTGGCGATTATGGCGTCGCCGTTGGCGGCGGATTTGGTGCGCGGCATCTATGAGCAGACGTTGCGCCAGGGTGGGCATCCTATGGTCTATTTGGAACTACCCGGCGTGAGCGAGATTTTCTTCCGCTGCGCGGACGAGGCGCAACTGAAGCACATCAACCCGGTGGAGGAGATGGTCATCGAGGAGTTCGACGCGCTGATCAAGATTCGGTCGGCGGCCAACACGCGGGAGTTGAGCGACATCGATCCGCAGCGGCAGACGATCCACAGCCAGGCGCGCGCGCCGTTGCTGCGCCGCTATATGGAGCGCGGCGCTACGGGCGAGCTGAAATGGAGCAGCACACTCTTCCCCACGCCGGCCTACGCGCTGGAGGCGGATATGAGCCTGCGCGATTACGAGGCGTTCGTCTACGGCGCTTGCTTCTGTGATCGCGAGGACCCGATCGCGGCGTGGCAGGAGATTCACGAGAAGCAAGCGCGCGTCATCGCCTGGCTGGAGGGCAAGCAGGATGTGAAGGTCGCCGGTCCCAACGCCGATTTGACGCTTTCTATTGCAGGGCGGACCTTCATCAATTCGGATGGACATCACAATATGCCCAGCGGCGAGGTCTACACCGGCCCCGTCGAGGACAGCGCGAATGGTTGGGTGCGCTACACCTATCCGGCGGTCACCGGCGGGCGCGTGGTCGAGGGGATCGAGTTGTGGTTCGAGGATGGCAAGGTGGTCAAGGCCACGGCGAAGAAGAACGAGACATATCTCCATCAGATGTTGGATACAGACGACGGCGCGCGCTACCTAGGCGAGTTCGCCATCGGCACCAACTTTGGCATTCAGCGCTTCACCAAGCAGATTCTCTTCGATGAGAAGATCGGCGGCAGCTTCCACACCGCCGTCGGCGCGGGCTATCCAGAGACCGGCAGCCAGAATCGCTCCGCCATCCACTGGGATATGATTTGCGATATGCGCGACGGCGGCGAGATCTGGGTCGATGGGGAGTTGTTCTATCAGAACGGCAAGTTTGTGATCTAGGGAGTGGTTGTAGAGACGTAAAAATTTGCGTCTCTACTTGCGTCTCTACGATGCGAGACGGGAAATACACAACGACAAAGCCCGATGGAGGTCATCTCATCTCCATCGGGCTTTTTTAGTGCGTCGAGGGTTGTTTTGTAGAAACGCAACATCTTGCGTCTCTACGATGATGCTACTTCGCTGCCCGCCACGGCTCCGAATCCGGCGTGAAGAGCGGCATGCCGAATTCTTCTGTGCCAAACTCAGCGATCTTTTCCTGCGTGGGCACGGAGATCAACCAATCGATGAATTGATCCGCCAGTTCGGCATTGATCTCCGGGTTCTTCTCCGGGTTGACGGCGATGACGCCGTAGGGATTGAACAGGATGGGATCGCCCTCGACGAGAATGACTAAGTCGGTGCCCTCCAGCGTGCGGGCGAGGTAGGTGGCGCGGTCGCAGAGGGTGTAGGCTTGTTGTTCGTCGGCCATGGTCAGCACGGCGCCCATCCCTTGGCCCGCCGCGACGTACCAATCGTCCGCCGGTTCGATGCCGGCTGCGGCCCAGATGGCTTGCTCCTTGGTGTGGGTGCCTGAGTCATCCCCGCGAGAGATGAAGATCGCTCCCGTCTCCGCAATTTGCGCGAGGGCCTTCGGGGCTTCGCGCATCCCCGCGATGCCCGCCGGATCATCGGGCGGGCCGACAATGACGAAGTCGTTGTACATCAGATCCTCGCGGCGCACACCGTGACCGTTCTCCATAAAGGCGTCCTCAAGGGAGCGCGCGTGGACCATCAGCACGTCCGCGTCGCCTTTTTCGCCGATCTCCAGGGCCTGGCCGGTGCCCACGGCGATGACCTCAACCTCGGCGTTATACTCCTCCTCGAAGAAAGGCAGGATATAGGCGAGCAGACCTGAGTCCTCGGTGCTGGTCGTCGTGGCTAAGATCAGCTTCGAGGCCTCGGTTGGTCCCGGCCCGGCGCAGCCCGCGAATGTGATGAGCATCAGGGTCAGGGCGCTCAAGAGTGCCATAATTCGTTTAGACATCGATTCTTCCTCCTTAGTTGGGATGTTTAAATGTTTAGATGTTTAGTGGATATTTAGTTTGGATGAAAATTAACTTGAAACTGACACTTCTTCAATTAGTAAACTATCTCGCCGCGCACAAATGCCGCCGTGCGCGGATCATCTGGCGCTGCGAAGAATTTCTCTACATTAGCCACCTCCACAATGGAACCGTCTAAGATCAATGCAACGCGGTGAGCCAGTCGTTTGGCCTGAAAGATATTATGCGTCACCAGGACCAACGTTGTGCCCTGTTCCCGATTACGCCGCTGGATAATCTCCTCAATCAGCCCCACGTTGTACGGATCTAAGTTGGCCGTCGGCTCATCCAACAGCAGGACATCGGGGCGTAAGGCGATGGCGCGCGCCAACGCGACGCGCTGGGCCTCGCCGCCGGACAACGTCCTGGCCCGCTGATGGGCGAGATTGAGCAGCCCGACCTCTTCTAACGTCGCTTCGACCTCCTGATCCATCTTGTGTTGACTGCGCAGCTTGAGGCCGTAATTGACGTTGGCCCGGACGCTGCGATTGAGCAGAAGCGGGCGCTGAAATACCGTCGTCACGCGGCGGCGCAATCGTAACGGGACTTCCTGATCGGCGCTGAATTCGACATCCAAAAAACGGATGCGGCCCGTCGTCGGCGGCTCCAGAAAGTTGAGCAGGCGCAGCAGGGTGCTCTTGCCCGCGCCGCTGGGGCCGACGAGGCCCAAGATTTCGCCGCGCCGAATCTTGAGGTGATCGACTTTGAGCACGCGCCGTCCTTCATATATCTTCGAGATATTTTGCAAGCGATAGATGAAATCTCTCATTTATCAAATGTCCTTCCTTGTAGGGATAGCATAGCTACATTCGTCAGGAACGAGATGGCCAGGAGGATCACGCCGATGGCCATCGCGAGATCGAAGTTCCCCTTGCGCGTTTCCAATACAATGGCGGTGGTCAACATCCGCGTCCGGCCCTCGATATTGCCGCCCACCATCATCACCGCGCCGACTTCGGAGATGATGCTGCCAAACCCGGCGATGATCGAGACGATGACGCCGATCCGGGCCTCGACTAAGATCGCCCACGTCGTCTGCCATTGGGTCGCGCCCAGCGCTTGCACCTGCCGGCGTAGATTAGGATCCACGCCCATCACGGCGGCCATCGTGAAACCGGAGATCAGGGGAAAGGAGATGATCGTTTGGGCGAGTATCATGGCCCCTGGGGTGAAGAGATCCGGGATGAGCGCTGTCTCCAGTTGGCCCAGCGGGCTGCTCCGCGATAGCATCAGGTAGACGAACAGGCCAATGACGACCGGCGGAAAGCCCATCCCGGTGTAGAGAAGCGCGATGACAAATCGCCGGCCCGGAAAGCGGTTGAGGCCCATCGCGGCCCCCAAGGGGATGCCGATGAGGGTGCTGAACAGCAGCGCGACGCCCGATACGCGCAGCGAGAGGGCGATAATCTCCAGTAGCGCTGGGTCAAGGGTGATGATCAGGCGAAAAGCTTCTGTGAACCCCTGTACGATTTCGATGTTGATCCTCCTAAGTGATGATGTTGACATAAAAAATCGGCGTCCGCCAGAAAGAAAGCGGACGCCGATAACGGCTTTGCAGTCCGGTCTCCTTTCCAAACGCGGGAGGCAAGGTCGTTTCCAACCTCACCCTAACGTGGCAAAATCAATGCCAACGAGGGCGCTCCTCGCCAAATTTCTGCCCATTAGACGGGCATTTGACGAGTTAGGCCCTATCGCCCAGCTCCCGTGGGTTTGATCCGTTAGGGACCTGGGTCGGAGAGGGAAAAAGCTATGGGTTCACTGAAAGATGAAGGTACTCTCCAGTGGCGAAGGGCCGTCGGGGGATGTATATCTCCGCCGGCCCTTCAAAGTGGATCATTTTAAAGTGGCGTGATGGCTCAACTCAGATATGAGTATATCCGCTTCTGAATTGAGGTCAAACGCAGGATGGCGATGAAAGG
>JBKHCQ010000007.1:0-27198 GCA_046541755.1 Anaerolineales bacterium
AGCAACAAGGCCAACTCCGTAAATCCACTTCGACTGAATGCAATGCCTATTACCCTGCTGAATTCTACGCGCGTATTCTTGCCCCGTTGTCATGCAGCGCCTCCTTGCTTATGAATCGATACCCCGCTGCACACTGTAACACATCTCCCCTACCCTAACTTCTCCAGTTCCTCCAACATCTCTTCCAGCAGATCGAAGCCGCCTTGCCAGAAGTCCGGCGACGCCATATCGAAGCCGGCCTCGCTGATGATGTGGTCGGGACTGGCGGAGCCGCCGTAGCTGAGGACGCGCAGGTAATCCGGCTCGAAGGCCTCGCGGCCCAGCTCCTTGTACTTGCGATAGAGGGCCAGCACCAGGAGGTTGCCGAACGCATAGGCGTAGCAGTAAAACGGCGTGTGATAAATATGCGGGATTAGGGTCCATTCGAGGCGGAAATCGTCGCTCAACTCGACCGCATCCCCAAACTGCGAGGCGAGGTTCTCCATGTAGGCAGCGTTCAGTTCATCCGTCGTGGCCCCGTCGAGAACCATCTGGTGAGCGGTCTTTTCGAAGAGCACAAAGTAGGCCTGGCGCTGGATGGTCGCGTAGGCGTCATCAAGGAAGGTGCTGATGAGGGTGCGGCGCACGGCGGGATCTTCCTCCTCGTTGAGGAACTTGTCGGTGAGCAGCATCTCGCCGAAGACCGAGGCGGTCTCGGCCAGGGGCAGCGCGGAGTGGAAGGTGAGCACCGAGTGTTCCTCGGCCATCATCGCGTGGACGGCGTGACCCAGTTCGTGGGCGAGTGTGGAAACGGCCTGGATCTTGCCGGTGAAGTGGGTCAGCACCCAGGGCGTCAGATCGGGGCGGGTAGAGTAGCAGTAGGCGCCACCCATCTTGCGCGGGCGCACCTCAGCATCCAAGTGTTGTTCTTCTAAAACGTGCAGCGCGCGATCCGCCAGCGTGGGCGAGAAGGCGCGGTAGCTCTCGTCGATGATACGGATGGCTTCATCGAAGGTGTATTCCTTCTCCGCCTCCGAAAGCGGCGCGTAGACATCGTAGCGGCGGAGGCGATCCACGCCCAGCGCCTGGGCCTTGAAGCGGAAGAAGCGTTGGAAGAGCGGCGCGTTCTTCTGAACGACGTCCAACATCGTATCCACGACGAGATCGGGGATGTCATTATCCAAGTTGCGCACGCTGATGGGGCTGTCGAAGTCGCGCAGCTTGACATTCTCCTCAGTCCAGTCGCGCACCCGCGCGGCGTAAATCTGGGCGAAGACGGGCGTCTGCTCCCCGTAGACGCGATACATCTCCTGATAGGCGGCGGCGCGCAGATCGGCGGAGGGGTTCATCACGTAGGTTGCCAGCTCGCTCCGCGTCAACTCCTTCTCCTCGCCGTCGACCGTCAGGTGGAACTTGAAGTCGTTGGTGATCATATCGTAGACGGTCAAGACGGTGTTGATGCCGTTCACGTCTTTGATGTTGATCAGGCGCTCCTCCGGCTCGGAGAGGGTGTAGGGGGTGAAGCGGCGCAAGCTCTCTAAGAAGTAGCGCAGATCGCCGCTGGGGGCCATCAGCCGCGCGGCGTTCTCCTGATCCAATGATTTCCACCAGAGGGTGAAGAAGAGCGTGCTGTTTTGCATCTCCGCGACCAGTTGCTCGGTCCGCGAGCGGAAGGTCAGCGCCGCCTGCTCGGTGGTATCCTCGGAGAACCAGAGGTAGCTGTAGGCGCGCAGCACAGATGCGTCGGCGTATAGCGCCTCGTAGCGATGCAGAATATCTAAAAACTCCTCTTCTGAGATCTCCGGGGAGAGTTTGTCGCGCAGCCCTTCAAAGGCCGCGATCCGCGCTTTGACCTCCTCGATATGCGCGGCCATCTCGTCGGATTCGGCGGGGGGAAGTAAGTCTTTCAATGTCCAGCGTTGTGCTTCGTAGGTCATCTAATTGCCTCCTGGGAAAGATAGTTATGAGTTAAAAGTTGCAAGTTACAAGTTATGCGTTGGCCTCTGCGATGGATGCGATGAGGGATCTGGAGATGTGTCTTCGCGTTGCTGATCCTTCGATCCGCTCCAGGCGACGAGCAGCAGGAAGAGCGCGCTCAGCAGCAGATCGCGGCGCCAGAGGGAGCGGGCGTAGGAGGAGCGCTCGGCCAGCAGACGCAGCAGCCACACGCTTGCCTGATAGCCAAGGGCCACGGGCAGCGCCCAGGCGCGACGTTGGCGTCGCCAGACCATCAAAGCTAAGGCGACGAAGACGATCCCCCAGGCAAGATAGAATGCGCCCAGGAATTCCCATGACACCGAGAGCATCTGGTCGTCTATCACAGGCGCCACATAGCCAATCATGCCCGTGCGGACCAGATTGCCCAATCCAATGAGCAGCAGTATCAGGAACAAAAGCCATCGCCTAAACACTCTCGGATTTTACAACAGGCGGTGAAAAATGCGAATTCGTTATTTATCTCAAGGTCGCTGTAGCACAAAAGCCCCTGCGAAAATCGCAGGGGCTTTTGTGTGTAGGTAAAAGAACGCCGACGAGGCTGCTAGGCAGCTTTGCCAACTTCCTCTTTCACGTTGGCGACGGTCTCTTCGACCTCCTCGGCGACCTCTTCGACTTGCTCCGCAATCTTTTCTTTCTGCTCCTCGGCCATGGTCTCCGCCTGCTTTTGGAGTTCCTTGGCTCGATTCTGTAACTCTGCGGAAGCCTCGTCCAAGCGGGCGCGGGCATCCTGCAACAGCTTCTCGGCCTTTGCGCGCGTTTCTTCCGCTCGCTCCGTGGCCCGATCGCTGATCTCGATGCCGCGCTGCTGGATCTGCTCGCGGGTCTCTTCACCCGGCTGGGGCGCGAAGAGAATTCCCACGCTGGCGCCGATCACGCCGCCCAAGAAAAACCCAAGCAAGAATGCACCAAAATTACTCTCGTGTTTCGACATGACTATTTCCTCCTTTGGGAACTGATGTTGAATGTGTATTAGGCCGCATCGCGCCGATGACGCTCGCCAAATCGCTGACGACCTTTCGCGCCCCGGCTGTAAATCCGGCCATTTGAATAAAGGGGGATACGACTTTGTGACTGACAAATTGGGTGGTTCCCCTGACCGTCGAGGCCGTGTCGTTCACGGACAACAACAGGGGTTGAATCTCGTCGCGCAACATTTGGATCAACATTTGAACTTGGAAGATCAGCACGATCATTGCTAAGCCAATGATAAAGGTCTCCACCGCCACGAAGACGATGGCGATATCACGAACGACCTGGGTGGCGCCGGGGAACTTGGCCATCAACACAACTGCGGCGATGAGCAGCACTAGAAAGAGAACGGCGCCGCCGATGACCATCATCTGCGTGCGCTTTGACATTTCAGCGGATGTTTCGGCCTGTTTTTTGGATGTTTCAGACGCGGTTTCAGTAGAAATCGCTTCGGGTTGCATTGCGGGCGACTGCTTCATGGGGGGTTCAAGTGTCATAAATTTTCCTCCTCCATACGTTTATAAGGGCCAGAAAAGGCAAAGAAGACGAAGTTAAGAAAGGCGCTTCTGGAATAGCTTACGTTTCATTATACCATGTGCCAGGTAAACCAACAAGGTTTTGTATTTTTGGGAATATATAGCACAATTTACGGCTTAAGCATCTTATTTTGTACTTTTATAGAATCGTAACTAACTGGAAACTATTCACAAGCTGATGTATAGTATGATAAAAGTAGCCTAGCGCCCCAAAATGTATTGTCAAGAACACAGTCACATATTCTCAATAAGGAGGGAAATATGAAAGCTCGAAATCTGATCAGCGTCGTTTTAGGGGCGGGCGTCATGCTCGTCTTTTTGCTCTACCTCGTCTACTCCGCGCCGCCCGCGACGGCCAACCCCGACATCTTCTATGTGCGCGAGGGGGCAACGGGCGATTGCTCGTCGGGCAGCCCATGTGGCAGCGTACAGCAGGCCATCGATTTGGCCGAGGCGTCCGGGGAAGAGAGCGAGGTCTACGTAGCAACCGGCGCCTATATGGAAAATATCACCATCACCTACGGGATCACGGTACTGGGCGGATGGGACGAGACGTTCACCACGCAAGATCCCATCGCCAACCCCACGATCATCGACGGGCAAGGCGAGCACAACTTTGAGGTGAATGGCAAAACATCCAGCACCGAGATCGTTGTCGCCGGCTTCATCCTGGAAAATGGTCGGGACGGCTTCCACATCGAGGGCGGCGATGTCACCGTCACCGAGTGCACGATCCGCGACGCGGCTAAGCAAGGCATCGAGATCAACGGCGGCACCGTCCTGGTCACCGCGACGCACGTGCTCACCACCAAGCACGGCATCGATATCGATGGCGGCGTCGCCCGCGTCGTCAACAGCCACTTCGCTCACACCCGTGAGGAGGGCATCTTCCTCAATGGCGGCACCGTCGTGACGGTCACCCACTCCTCGGTGATGGATGCGGGCCAGCAGGGCGTCCAAATCGACTCCGGGACCATCTACTTCGCCCACAACCGCATCACCAATATCATCTCCGAGGCGATTTTTATCACCGGCGGCGACGTCCAGATCGTCGACACCGAGGTGCTGACGGCCCCGCAGGGCATCGACATCAAGGCCGGCACAGTCCAAATGGATGAGGTCACCGTCGCGCACACGACCGGCGAAGGCGTGGTCGTCCGGGTCTCCGGCAGCATCCCCCTCGCTGACGTGACGATGCGCAACAGCACCATCGAGCACACCGGGCAGCAGGGCCTCCGCATCAGCGCGGGCACGGTGCGCGTCATCAACAGCGCCATCCGCCATAGCGCCCAGGAGGGTGTGTCCATTCTTTACGAGGCCGGAGCCGCGCCGCCGCACGTGACCATCACCGACAGCGCCATCGAGCACATCACGCGGCAGGGCGTCGAGGTGGAAACCGGGCGCGTGGAGATGGACGGCAATCGCATCGCGGACATGGTGCAAGAGGGCTTGCTGGTTAAGTATGAGCCGTTGGCTGCCAGTTCCCCGGTCGTGACGGCCACCCAGAATATATTGACCAACATCGGCGAGCACGGCCTGCAGGTTAACTTCGGCCGGGCATGGCTGCTTGATAATCACCTCACCGATGTGATCTCCAACGGCGTCCGCGCCCAGGATAGCACGGTGGTCGTGGCGGATAACGTCATCGAGCGGGTCACCGGCAATCAATCCCCCGGCATCTACGTTCGCGATACCACCGACGCCATCATCCGGGGCAACTATGTGACGGATGTGGCGGATCATGGCATCTTCGTCGATAACGCCAATGCCGTCATCTCCGCCAACGAAGTCATTTCCACCGGCAAGCGCGGCGTGAATGTGCGCGGCGGCATCGTCACAGTGGAAGGCAACACCGTGCGCAACACCGGCACCGATGGCATCCACACCCAGGTCGAAACGCTGGAGATCACGATTCGCGATAACGTGGTCGCTGATGCGGGAGATGACGGCATCGACGCGCGAGGAGCGCGCGTGTGGGTGACCGGCAATCGCGTCACCGGCAGTCTCGATGACGGCCTCAAGTGCGAGGAGATCGGCGCGGGCATCACCATCGCGGCGAATCGCATCTTCAACAATGCTGCGATGGGCATCGCGGTGCGCACCACCCCGGCCTTCACCATCACCAACAACTTCATCGGCGATCACATCTCCAATACGATAGAGTTAGAAGATCCTGGCCAGGGCGTCATCTATCACAATACGTTAGTCGGCGCCGGCGCCGGGCAGCAGGGCAAAGGCATCGAGATCGAAGGGCCGATGACGGTGATGATCAAGAACAACATCGTCATCAACCACGAAATCGGCGTGACGGCCATCCCGACCGCCGTGGTCGCGTTGGATCACACCCTGCTCTGGAACAACGCCAGCGATCCGCTGAGCGGCACGGCTGTGGTGCAGGCCGATCCGCAGTTCGTCGATCTGGCCGGATATGACTATCACCTGCAGGAAACCTCCCCCGCCATCGACGCGGGCACGGACGTCGGCGTGGACGTTGACATCGATGGCGACGCCCGCCCGCAGGACGCCGCGCCCGATCTCGGCGCCGATGAGATCGCGGCCCCGGCGGATCTTCTCATCACCAAGAGCGGGCCGGCCACGGCGGAACCCGGCGCGCCCATCACCTACACGCTCACCATCACCAATCTCAGCGCAAGCCCCTGCGCGCAGATGGTGATCACCGACCGGGTCCCCACCGGGGCCACGGTGATCGGCTATAGCGAGGATGGCTCGGCCTGGCTGCCGGCGCCCTCGCTTATGCGCTGGGATGAGATCTCTCTGACCGGCGACGCAGCAACCACTGTCAGCTTCGTCGTCCAGGCCGATCACAGCATCATCAACGACGACTACGCCGTCGCCTGCGCCGATGGCCGCTCGGCCCGGGGCCAGCGCGCGGTCGAGACCACCATCTCCAGCGTCATCTACCTCCCGCTGATTATGCGCGATGCGCACCCCGGCACCATCTTCATGCCGCCGCCTTCGGCGTACCACATTTCGGCCAGCCCGGCAGATTTAGCCTGGCTGGCCGAAAGGCCGTATTACAACGACACCGTCCCGGCCACGTTCTTTTACGAACGTGGCTGGGAGATTGATTTGCGTTATCGCGGCGACACCGCCCGGCTGATGCCCAAGAAATCGTGGAAACTCTTTTTCCCCGGCAGCGATCTCTTTCAAGGCAACGAGGAGCTGAATCTCAACGCCGACTTTATCGATCAGACGCTGTTACGGAGCGCGGTGGGCTACAATTTTTTAGCGCGTGCGGGCGTGCCCACGCCCCACGCCGGCTACGCGCGCGTCTATCTTAATGGCGAATACGCCGGGCTGTACTCCCAGGTCGAGCAGATCGACGAGCGCTTTTTGCATCGCCTGGGCATCGATATGCAGGGCAATCTCTACAAGGGCTACGGCAACCTGGAGCCGCCCAAGCCACATGAGGATCACTTTGAATGGTGGGACGACCACTATTCCAAAAAGACCCACCGCGATAGCGGCCTCGAGGACATCCGCACCTTCGTGGGCCGTCTGAACGACATCCCAGAGGCGGAATTCCCCACGGCCATCGCCGAGATGTTAGATGTGAACGAATGGTTCGATTGGTACGCGGCCAATATTTTATTAGGCAATTTTGAGATGTTAGCTAAAAATTATTATCTGTATCATGATTTTAGCCGCGAGACATGGATCGTTCTGCCGTGGGATGTGGACTTATCACTGGGGCACAACGCCGGATGGCACGATATTTTTGATCATGGGCTGAGTTGGGATAATCCCATCGATAGCGGGACGTTAGAGAGCAAAAAAATCGATGGTAGATGGAATGTCCTGATCGAGCGGATGATGAACATCCCCGAATTTCGTTACTTTCACGGGCGGCGCATCATCGAGATGATGGCGTCGCCCGACGGCGCGTTCAGCCCCGAAGCGATCTTCCCCTACATCGACGGCTACTTCACCGCGATCCAGCCCTACGGCGAGGCCGATCTGAATCGGTGGCGACCCGAGGGCTTCGAGTTCGCCCACGGCCCTCACGAGATCAAGTTCTACGTCACCCATCGGCGCGAGTGGCTCTACGAACAACTCCCCGCCTTTATGCCCGATTTGGCTCCGCCGCTCGTGCTCAACGAGGTGCTGGTCCACAACACTGCCACGATTTCCGACACAACCGGCGCCTACGCGCCCTGGCTGGAGATCTACAACGCCAGCGAGGCCCTCACCTGGGATTTGGGGGGGATGTACCTGAGCGCCAACGACGGCCCGCGCTGGCGAATCCCGGCGGGGACGAACATCCCGCCGCAGGGGATGCTCTTGATTTGGGCCGATGGCGCGCACACCTTGGCCTTAGATCATTTAGGTGATAAAGAGCTGCACGCCAGCTTCACCCTCACGACGAGCGGTGAGATCACGCTCTGGGATCGCGACGCCTTCGACCGCGCCGTGATCTTCCAGACAGCCTACGATGCGCCGGACGCGGATGTTTCGGTGGGCCGCGCTCTCGACGGCGGCGACGAGTGGGGCGTCTTAGATTCGCCGACGCCCGGCGGGCGCAACATCGGGCGCGCGCCGACGGTTACCGATGTGACACAGACGCCCGCGCAACCTTCGGCAATGGACGCTGTGACGATCACGGCGCAGATTGTGGACGAGGGGCCAATCACCGCGACGCTCTGGTATCGCGCCTTCGCGCCGGAGACGACGCCGGGCGCTTACATCCCGCTAGAGATGACGCCGACGCCGGGCGACGATGATCGCTACCGCGCGGCGATCCCCGGCCAACCGGCGACCACCTGGGTCGAGTACTACATCACGGCGGAGGATGCCACCGGCCAGCTCGCCGAATCGCGCCCGCGCTGGCCGGAGAGCCGCTACGATCTGGCGCTGATGCGCTCGGTGGGCTATCACTACATCGTCGGCTGGGAGCGGCCCTCGCTGGTCATCAACGAGGTGATGGCGCGCAATCGCGGCGCCATCGAGGACGCCAGCGGCGGCACGCCCGACTGGATCGAGATCCACAACACGGGCGCGCGCGACATCGACCTCCAGGGGATGTTCATCACGGACGATCCCCACCTCCCCACGCAGTATGAAATCCCCTCGAGCACGGTGGTGCCCGCCGGAGGCTACACGCTGCTCTGGGCCGGCGGCGAGCCGGGCGGCGATCATCTGCCGTTCAAGCTTTCCGGCGCGGGCGAGGCGGTGGCGCTCTTCGATACGCGCGCGGCGGGCCTGGGCCAAATCGACGCGAGTTACTTCGCGCCGCAGCCGGTGGATGTCTCGTGGGGGCGCTATCCCGACGGCGCCGACGCCTGGCACGCGATGCACGATCCCACGCCCGGCGCGCCCAATCGCCTGCAACCGCCGGCCTTCGCGCAGGTCACGCGCGCGCCGCGCTGGCCCGCCGCCGACGAGACCGTCGCCGTGACGGCGCGGATCACCGCCGGGCAGACGTTGGCGCGCGCCGTCCTCTGGTACGACGCCGGCTCCGGCTTCGAGGGTGTGCTCTGCGATCTCGCAGCGGGGCCGGAGGGGCAGGTCGTCACCGCGACGGCCCATATCCCGCCGCAGGCCGCCGGGCAGACCGCGCGCTACTACGTGATGGCGGAGGACGCGCTGGGACAATCCGCGCGCTATCCGCCGGGCGCGCCGGACGCCACCGACGGCTATCACGTGGGCTACACGCCGCCCGCGCTCGTTATCAACGAGTTTTTGGCCTCCAACCAGCGCGTCAACAGCGATGAGGCGGGCGAGTACGATGATTGGGTGGAGATTTACAACGCGGGCGAGACAACGGCAGCGTTGGGCGGGCTGTATCTTTCGGATCATTTAGATGATCCCCGCCGCTGGCAGTTTCCGGCGGGCACGGAGCTGGCGCCGGGCGCGCATCTCCTCATCTGGTGCGATGGTGATCCTGAGCAGGGCGCGCTGCACACGCCCTTCAAGCTCGCGCGCGAGGGGGAGGCTGTCGGACTCTTCGCCGCCAACGCTCACGGGAACATCCCGTTAGATTATCTGACCTACGGCATGCAGACGCCGGACACTTCCTACGGTCGTCGTCCCGATGGCGGCGCTGCATGGGTTTTCTTCACGTCACCGACGCCGGGAGAGAGCAATGAATGAGATAGAAGAGGTTCTTGTGGAACGTCCAGACCTGACAGGTTTTCATAGACTCTCGAAATTTAATTCGGTCATAGCACGGCGGTTAAAACCGCGTGCCACCTTCACGAAGCCGCCCTTCGGCGGCTGGAAAGTAGTTAAAGAGTCGGCACAGGCCGACTTCGTAGATGTGGCCCGCGACTTCAGTCGCCGGGCTACTCTCTGGTTCATCGCAACCTTGGGCATACTGGCCCTATCCCTCGCCCTCTTGGGGCTGACGGGCCGGGTCAGCGGCCAGGAGCCGTCGCCGCCGCGCGTCGTCATCAACGAGCTGAATTATCATCCCCGCTCCGATGACCACGGCGAGGAGTACATCGAACTGGTCAACACCGAGGCGATCACGGTCGATCTCTCCGGCTGGCGCTTCAACGACGGCATCCACTACCTCTTCCCCACGGGGACGGTGATGCTGCCGGGGGCGTACCTCGTCATTGCCAATGATCCGGCGACGGTGCGTCAAGCCTACACGCTCACGGAGGAGACGCCGGTAGTGGGGCCGTTCGCGCACGGGCGATTGGCCAACAGCGGCGAGCGCGTGGCCTTGGTCGATGCCGCCGACGCGCTGGTCGATGAGGTGCTCTACGACGATCACGAGCCGTGGCCGGAGGAACCAGATGGGGCAGGGCCATCGCTGGAGTTGATTAATCCCGCGTTCGATAACGCCAGCCCCTGCTCGTGGCAGAGCAGCATCGGCCCAGGAACGCCCGGCGCGCAGAACAGCGCCTACATCGATGGCAATATCCCCCCATGTGTGACCGGCGCGACGCACGCGCCCGCCATCCCCCAAGCTGCCGATCCGGTGACGGTCACCGCGCGCGCCATCGACAACCAGGCGGTGGTCTCCGTCACGCTGGCCTATCGTCGCCAGGGCGAGACGGGCTTCACCTACCTGCCGATGACGGACGACGGGACGGGCGGGGACACGGCGGCGGGCGATGAGACCTACACGGCCATCGTCCCGCCGGAGCATATCTCCGGGACGATTTTCCCCCTGCCGGGATCGGGGCGCTATGTGGAGTTCTACATCCGCGCGACCGACGACGAGGGCGCGGTGCGCATCATGCCAGACGGCGCGCCGGGCGGCTACTCCGAGGAGACCGGCATGGCGATCACGACGAGCTATCTCTACTGGATAGAGGATCTGCCGCCCTCCAGCGAGTTGCCTCTCTACCGGCTGATCGTCACCGAGCAGAATTTGGCGGAGTTGCAGAGCCGCGACATCGACTCGAACGAGAAGTTGGACGCGACCTTCATCTACAGCGATGTGGTCTACTACAACGTCGGCCTGCGTTATCGCGGGGAGAGCACGCGCGACGTCGAACCGCGCCCGTATCGCATCAAATTCCGCGACGCGCAGGAGTTCGAGGCGCGCGAGCGCGTCAATCTGGTCTCGGATGCGATGCACAAGGAGGCGATGACCTACGATCTCTTCCAGCGGCTGGGGATGCCCGCGTCGGACACGCGCTTCGTGACGCTCCGCATCAATGAGCGTCAGGCGGGCCACTACCTGGATATTGAGGAGGTAGATCGGGATTTCCTGCGCGCGCATCTGCCGGGGGATGACGGCGGCAATCTCTATCGCGGCAAAGATGGCGCCGATCTAGAATATGAAGGCTCAGACCCGGACGCCTATCGGCCCTATTATCTGAAGAAGACGAACGAGGACGCCGACGACTACACCGATGTAATGTCGCTGACGCACACGCTGACCTACGCCTCGACCGAGACGTTAGTCGAGGCGGGGCAGGAGGTGGCCGATCTGCGCCAGTGGATGCAGTGGTTCGCCGTCCAGGCCGTGTTGGACAATCACGAGGGCGCGCTGTGGGTTGGCCGGGGCGATGATTATTTCCTCTATCACCGGCCCTCCGATGACCGCTTCATTCTCATCTCTTGGGATCACGACACCCTTTTCCTGAACGCCGATCACACTATCTGGGAGCCGGATTGGTACGCGAAGGAGATCGTGAAGCGCCTGTTGCGTCACCCAGAACTTTCGCGCTGGTACTATCAGGGGGTTGCCACGCTCATAGAGGATGGCGGGCCGTTTACGATGGCAGAGATGGCCCCGCGCATCGACGCGCTGCCCGATGTGGCCGTGAGCGGGGGCGAGAAAGAGGATCTCAAGCGCTACGTCGAAGCGCGGGTCGCGTATCTGTGGGCGCATCAGATTCCAGATATTCGCCTCTCGATTGAGACCAACGGCGGCGCGAATATCGTCACCACGGGGGATCACGTCACGCTGGAGGGGCGCTGCTCGCCCATCCGCGATGTGCGCATCAACGGCAGCGCCGAGGGCGTCGAGTACGTCGATCCGATGCGGTGGCGCTACGAGGCGGACTTAACCACGCGCGATAACGTCTTCGAGGTGAGCGACGGCGAGGACACGCACACCATCACCGTCTTCCGCGATCTCTTTCATGGCGGCGAGCTGACCGAGGACACGACGTTGGTCACGAGCGCGCTGCCCTACGCCATCGAGCAGGACATCCGGCTCTCCGGCGGCATCACGCTGACGATTGAGCCGGGCGTCACGCTGCAATTCTATCCCGACCGGGTGATCCGCGTGGAAAACGGCGCGCGCCTCCTGGCCGAGGGCACCGCCTCGCAGCCGATCATCTTCACGCGCCGGGAGCACGGCTATTGGGGCGGGATTTTGCTCTACAACACCCAGGCCGATAATCGCATCCAGCACGCGGTGCTGGAGCACATCCACGAGGTCATCTCGTCGCCGCGCTCGCACGGGGTATCGGCCTATGCCTCGCATCTAACCTTGGCCGATAGCGTGCTGCGTCATATGCGGCGGAGCAACGCGGTCACGGCGGATTACGACTCGACGCTCTATCTGCTCCGCAACAAGATCTACGACATCGGCAGCGACGCCGTCCACGCGACGGGCGGCTACGCCTACATCCAGGGCAACACCATCCACGATTCGGTCTACGATCCGGGCTTCAACCCCGCGCCGCCGGAGGGCATCGAGATCAGCCACATGAGCGTTGAGCGGCCCGCCGTACTTCTAGATAATCACATCTACAACATCACCGACGATTGCCTCGACCTGAACGACTCCTCGGCGCGCATCGAGCGCAACATTATGCACGATTGCGGCGACAAGGGCATCTCGATTGGGCTGCCCTCCTCCACGACGGTGGTGAACAATCTAATCTATAACTGCTTCGGCAACGACGATATCGAATACACGGGCTTCGGGATCGCCGTGAAGGATGGGGCGGTCTCGCGCCTGGTGAACAACACGCTGGTTGATAATCGCCACGGCCTGGGGCTGTACGAGCGCCACGAGGGGCGGGGCGGCCCAACGGTGACCGTGACCAATAGCATCATCTGGGGCAACGAGGTGGGCATCGAGCTGCGCCAGGATTCGGCGCTTTCGATGACGCATTCGCTCGTCCAGGGCGAAGCGTGGGACGATTCGAATGGTAGTATGCTCTTGGATATCGATCCCCTCTTCCGAGGCCCGGACTATCACGACTACCGGCTGCGGGAGACCTCCCCCTGCATCGATAGCGGCACGCCCATCGGCGCGCCGGACGTGGACATCAAGGGCGTCACGCGGCCCCAGGGGGAGGGCGTCGACCGGGGCGCACACGAGTTCTTCGAGTTCTTCTCGGTCTACCTCCCCTCGGTCGTGCGGGAGGAGTAGATCAGGACGGTCGTCGCCGCGATTAGTTCACATTTCGGGATCGGTCAGGTTAGCGCCTGACCGATCTTTTTTTGCGAGGTGGATTTTGTCGTGGCGATAGTTTGTGCTAAAATTTAGGCAGCGCGGACATTGATTGGCTGGGCAAGGAGGACAAACGAAGCAGATCTAAGATGACTGAGATGCATGAGGTTGTGCGCTAAACGGTTTGACACGTACACCAACCCCAGTTTCGTTTACCTTAAACTTGGTTAAGGTCGCTCTGGAGCACCCAGGGCGATTTTTCCGTTCGATTTGCTTCGAATTCCCAAGGATGCCACGAGGATGCGCAAGAAGATTAGTCATTGACTTTTTTCATAATCCCTATAGTATATAAACAATAAGGATCGAAAACATGCCTCAATGTGAAGTCGAGTATTTTGAGACAGCCACACGTTGTCCAGTTCGAGAATTTCTCGATAGCCTGGAAACAAAGGAGCGAAAACGTCTCTTATGGGCCATTGATTTATTGAGCGATTATGGATCAGATCTCATCTTGCTTGGTCGTGACCATGCAGCATATCTTCGAGATAAGATCTTCGAGCTACGAGTGCGCGCGAGACACAAAAGGTTCAGAGTTTTCTACT
This sequence comes from Anaerolineales bacterium, assembly GCA_046541755.1. Lineage (GTDB taxonomy): Bacteria > Chloroflexota > Anaerolineae > B4-G1 > SLSP01 > JAAAOZ01. The sequence continues at coordinate 13,914 of JBKHCQ010000007.1, forward strand.
TTTTCTTCGATGGAGACAAAGTTATCTTGACCCATGGGATAGTAAAAAAGACTGGCAAAGTCCCCGAATCAGAGATCGACAAAGCTATTGCTTGTCGTGAATATTATTTCAGCCGATATACACGAAAGGATTAAAAGGGATTAAATTATGAAACATAAAGCCTATATCAAAGAACAGTGTCAGGATCCAGCGTATGTAAAGGCCGAAAAAGAACTTCAACCCGTCTTAGATCTGGCTGAGGACATCATTCGTCTACGGATGCAACGGGGATGGACCCAAGAGGAACTCGCCCGGCGGATGGGAACTGGACAAGCCAATATTTCCTTGCTGGAACATGGTCTTTCTAATCCAACTTTGGAAACGCTTAGAAAGCTTAGTGACGTCTTTGACGTCGAGTTGACGATTCGTTTAGGCAGCGACGAGGCGTCCGAGAGAAAAATATCACCAATTTATATGATGCAGTTTGCTGATGAGAATAGAATAGGTTGGACAGAGAATAGTATCAATTCAACAGATAGCACATCTGAACTCTCGTTTCCAGAAATTACACAAAAAGGAGTTGCAGTGTGATACATCATCGTTGGTCTATAGCATGTGTTCGCGCTGTTGTTGACCGCTACACTAATAATGTCAGTCTGGAACATATCATTGAACAAATTACTGTTCAGGGGGCATTGCAAGATGAGGGAGCTATTCCCATTGAATTGGATGTGATGATATTATGGGAGATTGATGAACCTAAAGATGCAGATGTCTACAACTCGCGCCTTGTAGTGGTAGGCCCCGACAAGAAAGAACTAGCCTCAAATGAGATGAAAGTCAATCTTACCAAACATAAACGGTCTCGAAATCGGATACATCTGCAAGGTTTACCCTTTCAGGGATTTGGTCATTATGTCTTAAGAGTTGATTTGAAACAAGAGAACCAATGGGAAGCTGTAGGCAGCATCCACATCGACGTTGTTCAAAGAGATGCCTTATCTGAATTGCAGAGCAGCGAATAATGCGAAGAACAGAACGCGAAATCACCGACCGGCGCGACATCGACGCTATCCTCCACCAGGCGCGAGTCTGCCGCGTCGCGTTCGCCCGCGAGGATGAGCCATATCTGGCACCGCTCTTTTTCGGGTACGATGGGCGGCGGCTCTATCTCCATTCGGCTCAGCAGGGCAAAAAGCTGGAGTTTATCGCGGCCAATCCCACGGTGTGCTTCGAGGTCGAGGGCGAGATGCGCATCCTCCCCGACGAGGCCGAGGCCTGCGGCTGGACCGCTCACTTTGAGAGCGTCATCGGCTATGGCACGGTCGTCGAGTTGAGCAGCGCCGAGGAGAAAATCCACGGCTTGAACCAGATCATGCAGCACTACTCTGGCCAGGCGTGGACATACAACCCCTCCGCTTTGAAATCCGCGCGCGTCTGGGCCATCGAGATCACATCCCTAACCGGCAAGCGCTGCTGTTGATCTGAGCATAAAAGCCCCGAAGGATTTTCTCAAAAATCCTTCGGGGCTTTGTTTGTGCCGGGAAAGACCCCCTTATAAAAGCTTCTCCGCTCCCGAATAGACCTCTTCCACCTTCAAGGCTGCCGCGCCATGGCCTGGATGCCGCTCTGGATTCCAGGCCTTCATATCCTCAAAGATAGGCCCTTCTTCGTGGTATTCGATGCTTCCCTTAATTTGGTAGGCGGCTCCTTCTTCGGTCATAAAAAGCATGGAGCCTTTGCTGCCCGCAAGGATGTTTGCCAGCGTTTTGCAGAAGTAGTTATTCGCCACCACGAGGGTGTCTTCGCTGAACTGCGACACGCAGGTGGCGTAGATTGCGTTGGGGATGCCTTCTTCGTTCGCAGTGGTTAAAATGACCGGCCCGTCCCGATTATCCCAAGCTTCACTGACTTTCTTCGGTAATGCTGTCATAAGTTTTCTCCTTAATGATAGTGAATAGAACCGTTAGGCTTCTCTGTACGACCCGCCACATCGAGTCATGATCGACTATCTGGGGCGTGCGCTGGCGGCTTCCCGCAGCCGTTCGATATCGCGCAGCGGCGGCAGGCCGAAGAGCCTTTTGTACTCCCGATTGAAGTGTGATGCGTCGTTGTATCCCACGTTGTAACCCGCACTCGCCGCGTCGAGACCCTCGCCTAACATCAGCCGGCGGGCCTCTTGGAGTCGGATCTGCTTCTGGTATTGTAAGGGGCTGAGCGCGGTGACGGCTTTGAAGTGATGATAGAAGCTCGAGACGCTCATCCCCAGCTCCTGGGCGATATCATCCACCTCGAGAGGTTGGTCAAACTCTTCCCGAAGCTGTTGGATTGCCCTGGCGATGCGATGGGTGTGGCCTTCCTGCACCGACATTTGACGCAGCCGGTCGCCCTGCTCTCCTCTCAGCAATCGATAGATAATCTCTCGCTTGATCAAGGGCATGAGAAAGGGGGCTTCGGCGGGGGTATCCGTTAGCCTCATAAGCCGCACGACCACGTCCAACAGATCGGCGTCCAAGGGGCTGACGTTAATCGCGCGCACGTCCGCACGGTCGTGCGTGGAAGCATATCCCGCCTCGACCATGACGGAGCCGACGAGCGTGGGATCGAGCCTGATGCAGAGGCTGAGAAACGGCTGCTCCCGCGATGCTTCGATAATCTGGCTGACGACGGGTAGCTCGGCGGTGACAAGCAGGTAGTGCATAGGATCGTACTGGTAGCGCTCATCGCCTATGAAGACTTCCTTGCTGCCCTGGGCAATCACGCAGAAGGCAAGATGGGATATACCGTGGACACATTCTGTGAGTGCGGATTCGCGATGGAGGCGCAGGCCCGTTAGCGGCTCTGATCTTCCATCTGTGCGGATGGCGCGCGCGATCTGCATCACCAGTTCGTTTCTGTTGGCTTGTGCCTTACGCGCCTCATGCTCTGCCCGCTGGGGATGGATTGAATTTATCGTGACGATTCCTTTCATTTCTCCACGTCCTCTTTTCAAGTTTGCAGAATTGTTCAACGATCTTCGAGAATTATTATACCATGCTGTCCCTCTATCTGCTAAAATATAATTAGTAAGTTAGGACACAGAATAAAAGAGGAGGTTTACAATGGAACCAGTTGTCCAATTGATTCAGTTAGCGTTGCGGGTTGAACGTGAAATGGAAGCACAACGCCGCTCGTCCGTGGCTTATAGAGATGAACCAGCAAGTGAAGAATCGGTTCGTCCCTCCAAGCGGGAGCATCGGGTAAAAGGCAATGCGCTTTGCTGCCCTCAGCCGTGTGAGTGCGCCTAAACGTGCCTCATCGAAAACAGATTCACAGAGGAAGTAGGAGATGATCCAGCCGCTATGAATCACAGGAAATTAGTCTGGCCGTTCAGCTTCTATTTTCTCTTCTTCGCGGGGGTTGCCACGCATCGCCCCTATCTGGTGCTGTATTATCAATCCCTCTCCTTTACCGGTGCCCAAATAGGACTATTGACGGGGATAACTCCGCTCATCACGCTGGTCAGTGTCCCGCTCATTACCGGCCTTGCGGATCGGACGAACAAGCACCGGCTGATTACGGGTCTTTCGTTGTCAATTTTGGTTTTGGGTCTGGTTGTCTATCCATATTTCAGGACTTTTGTCACCATATTTGGCATAACGGTTTTGACCACGGTTGTTTTCTCATCCATCATGCCCCTTTCAAACAGCGCGGCGATGTTCATGCTGGGAGATAGAAAAGATCTGTACGGTCGCGTTCGCTTGGGAGGCACGATTGGATTTGGCGCTGCCGCTACCCTGGCAGGAGCGCTGGTTGAAAATTACGGGCTGAAAATCGCCTTCTGGAGCGCGACCGGTATCTTCTTCATCGCCTCCCTCGTCGGCCAGAAGCTGGCATACGGCGAAGAAGAAAGCGAGGCGTCCGAGGACCGGAGGCAAGCGGGCGGATTGTTGAGGAATCCCCACTTTCTTCTCTTTTTGCTCATCGGTTTCGCCGGCGGCATCTCCTTTGCTACGCTCAACACCTATCTCTTTCCCTATATGAAAGCCTTGGGGGCCAGGGAATCGATAATGGGGTTGGCGCTCACGGTTGGCACGCTTGCCGAGATACCGGTTCTGTTTTTTGCCAACCATTTCATTAAGCGATTTAAGGCCTATACCCTGTTAGTTTTCTCCCTCGCTATGACCGGCCTGCGTTTCCTGCTGCTTGCCCTTGTAGCCCAGCCTATCTTTGTGTTATTTGTCCAGCTCCTCAATGGATTTAATTACCCGCTTTTGACGGTTGCCGGCGTGACGTATGCGGATGAGCATGCCCCCACGGGACTTCGCGCCACGGCGCAGGGGCTATTCAATGCCTCGATGGGCGGAATCGGCTCCGCCGTGGGTGGTTTTGTCGGCGGATTACTCTTTGAGCACGCGGGAGCCAGGGGGATGTACTTGATCTTCTCGATATTTGTGGCTCTCGTTTTGGTATTAGTGAGTCTTTTACACCGTGTACTTCCACCTGAAAAAGGGGGGAAGAGCGATGGAAGTTTCCACTAATGATTCAATCACGTATCACGTAGAAAGAAAGGAGTCTTGAAAATGAAGATGCGCAGACTTGGCAACAGTAATCTGGAAGTTTCGGCTCTGGGACTGGGGTGTATGCGAATGACCTTTGGCGACGCGCCGGTGGGCACCCAGCAGGAGATGATCGACTTCCTGCACACGGCGGTGGATCGGGGCATCACGTTCTTCGATACCGCCGAGGTCTACGGCCCGTTCACCAACGAGAAACTCGTGGGCGAGGCGCTGGCGCCGTTTCGCGGCGAGGTGGTGATCGCCACCAAGTTTGGATTCAAACACGAGGGCGACAAGGGGCCAATGCCGGGGACGGGGCTGGATAGTCGCCCGGAGCAGATCAAGCGCGTGGCCGATGCTTCGCTCAAGCGGCTCCGGGTGGAGGCTATCGATCTCTTCTACCAGCACCGGGTCGATCCAGATGTGCCCATTGAAGAGGTGGCCGGGACCGTCAAGGACTTGATCCAGGCCGGCAAAGTGAAGCACTTCGGGCTTTCGGAGGCCAGCGCGGAGACCATCCGCCGCGCCCACGCCGTCCAGCCGGTCACGGCAGTGCAGAGCGAATACTCGCTATGGTGGCGGCACCCCGAGAAGAACGGCGTGCTGGCCACCTGCGAGGACTTAGGCATCGGCTTTGTGCCCTACAGCCCGTTGGGTAAGGGTTTCCTCACGGGCAAGGTGAACGAAAAGACCACCTTCGCCGAGAACGACATTCGCGCCCGCACGCCCCGTTTCACGCCCGAAGCGATGAAGGCCAACTGGGCCTTGGTGGATCTGGTGACCGAGATCGGAGAGCGTAAGGGCGCGACCCCGGCGCAGATCGCGCTCGCCTGGCTGCTGGCGCGGAAGCCGTGGATCGTGCCCATTCCCGGCAGCCGCCGCCTCAAGCACCTGGAGGACAACCTCGGCGCGCTGGATGTCGAACTCACGCCCGAAGATCTTCAGGAGATTGAGGGCGCTCTCTCCAAGATCGAGATACAAGGTGACCGGTATCCCAAAGAGATGAAGAAGATGTCAGAGCGCTGAGCAAGGCGCTACAGCCAAGTTCAAGGCATCCGAAGCGGGGGGATGTGCACGTCAAACCGTTTAGCGCGCAATCTCGTGCATCTCAGCCCCCTTGGTTCGGCTTCGTTTGCCCATATCTAGCTGGATCGGAAACTACATCGTAGAGAAGGAGCGAATGATGCAAAACGTAAACCTGGAACAGGAAGTCATCAATCTCTGTAAGAAGAAATGGCGCTGGATGGCAGAGCGCGACGTGGATTCTCTTGACGATCTCTTTCATGAAAGAGCGGTCTTTGTCCACATGGGAGGATCCTGGGGGAAAGAACAAGAACTCGACATCATCAAAAGCGGAGGTATTCACTACAAGCAAGCGGATATCCACGAAGTATCGGTGAATATCATTGGCACAACGGCCATCCTTTTAAACAGAATTACGCTGCTGGCTTTGGTTGGTGGTAATGAGGTTATCAATCCTTTTGAGGTTACCGAAGTGTATGTGCAGCAAGATGGTAGCTGGAAATTAGCATCGCTCTCATTCACCAAGTTACTTACATCAAAATAGAATAGCCAACAACATAAAAATAAGGAGGGAATAATGCAAACTGTGAAATTGAACAATGGGGTTGAACTCCCTATTCTGGGCTTCGGTGTTTTTCAGATCACGGATCCGGCCGAATGTGAGAGATGCGTGGTTGACGCTATTCAGACGGGATATAGTCATATCGATACGGCCGCTTCTTACCAGAATGAAGAGGTGGTTGGCAGGGGCATCCAACAAAGCGGCGTTGCAAGAGAAGAACTGTTTATCACGACAAAACTTTGGATTCAGAGCCATGGCTATGAGGGCACGCTAAAAGCCTTTGACCGTTCTCTGAATCGCTTGCAATTGGATTACGTTGACCTGTACCTGATTCATCAACCCTACGGCGATGTGTATGGGGAATGGCGGGCGATGGAAGAATTGTACCGACAAGGCAAAATCAGGGCCATTGGGGTTTCCAACTTTCATCCTGACCGCGTCATGGACCTGATGATTCATAACCAAATAACACCCGCGGTCAATCAGATTGAGGTAAACCCTTTCCATCAGCGAATTGACATGCAAAAGTTCTTTGAGGATAACGGCGTTCAGGTTGAAGCATGGGCGCCGTTTGCAGAGGGTAGGAATAATATTTTTCAGAATGAAGTCCTACAATCTATTGCTGCCAAACATAACAAAAGCGTGGCCCAAGTCATCCTCCGCTGGCTGGTACAAAGAGGCATTGTCGCCCTTGCAAAAACAACCCACAAAGAGAGGATGGTAGAAAATATCAGCGTGTTTGATTTTGAATTGAGCACGGAAGATGTGGCGACTATTGAAACGTTAGACACAAAAACCAGTAGTTTCTTTGACCATCGGGACCCTGAAATGGTGAAGTGGCTGGGTGAACGCAAGCTAGATGCTTAATTCGGGAGATAAATGCAAGAAATAGATTTCAAACGAAACGGTTCACAACCTTCTGCCAAAGGCCCCGCCGAGTGGTTCACCGGCGAGGTGCGAATTCTCCCCGACGAGGCCGAGGCCTGCGGCTGGACCGCTCACTTTGAGAGCGTCATCGGCTATGGCACGGTCGTCGAGTTGAGCAGCGCCGAGGAGAAAATCCACGGCTTGAACCAGATCATGCAGCACTACTCTGGCCAGGCGTGGACATACAACCCCTCCGCTTTGAAATCCGCGCGCGTCTGGGCCATCGAGATCACATCCCTAACCGGCAAGCGCTGCTGTTGATCTGAGCATAAAAGCCCCGAAGGATTTTCTCAAAAATCCTTCGGGGCTTTGTTTGTGCCGGGAAAGACCCCCTTATAAAAGCTTCTCCGCTCCCGAATAGACCTCTTCCACCTTCAAGGCTGCCGCGCCATGGCCTGGATGCCGCTCTGGATTCCAGGCCTTCATATCCTCAAAGATAGGCCCTTCTTCGTGGTATTCGATGCTTCCCTTAATTTGGTAGGCGGCTCCTTCTTCGGTCATAAAAAGCATGGAGCCTTTGCTGCCCGCAAGGATGTTTGCCAGCGTTTTGCAGAAGTAGTTATTCGCCACCACGAGGGTGTCTTCGCTGAACTGCGACACGCAGGTGGCGTAGATTGCGTTGGGGATGCCTTCTTCGTTCGCAGTGGTTAAAATGACCGGCCCGTCCCGATTATCCCAAGCTTCACTGACTTTCTTCGGTAATGCTGTCATAAGTTTTCTCCTTAATGATATTAGGTGCGACTTTTTCCACAACGCAAAAAATCGAACTTGTAGCCCTTCATCCTCCCGCACCTAAGCGGGGGGAGGTGTTTTTATAGGCTCGGTCGGCTCGCGCGTCCCAAACGATGCGCCCAACACCCGCTTCGCGAAGCGCAGACTTCTCTCCAACGCCACGGGGTCGTCAATCTCCAGAACAAGCCACGGTTTGCGCGCCAGGTTAGCAAGCAAGGGCAAGATGCGCGCATAGTCAATTGCGCCGCCGGAGATGTTGAGCGCCAGGTGCTCGTCGATCACACCCAGCGTGTTATTCATGTGGATGTGAACGATATACGGCTCCAGCACCTCAATCCATTCCGCAAAGGGATGGGCATTGTTGTAGAGACAGACATGGCTGATATCCAAGCAGATGCCGACATTCGAGACCGTGGTCGGGATGCCCTGCATAATCTCCGCCAAAATCGCGGGCGTGGGGTCCCACATATTCTCCACCACCACCCAGAGATCCCGCTCCGTCGCTTCCTCGGCCAAGGCCGCCCAAAAGGCTTGATCGCGCTCGATGTATTGTCGCCGATAACGCTCATTGCGGATCATAGGCAGAAAGCTCGTGTGAAAAATCACTTTGCGCGCGCCCAATTCCGCCGCAATATCCAAGCTCAGTCGATAGCGTTCCTTAGTCAGAGCAACCACGCGCGCATCCTCGCTGGCGCCCGACATATCGAAGAACGCGCCGTGGAAGCTCAGCGGCCCATCAAAATCGCGCAGCAGATGTTGATATTCATCCAATAACACCCGCCACTCGCCATCCAAAACCTGGGGACAGGAAAAGGCCTGGATCTCTATTCCGCATCCATAGGTATTAGCTAAGCGTAGGTGCTCGCGTATATCTTGCCGATAGGCCGCCACTAGAACGGTGCTCATAAATCACATTCTATAATTACTAGGATAAAAGGGCAAGTCGTGCTTGTTTGTGAGCGCCTTTACGACTCGCCTGTGCCCAGGAATTGACAAATCAGCCTGAAGGCTCACCCGTGGCGCTATAAACAATGCTCTAAAGCTCATATTTGCACGTTTTTATATGCAGGGTTTACAAAGTTTTGAAGTGTGCTATAATAGAGCGCGAGGGGATGACTGGATTCGACGGGGAAGGCAGGTTGTGGGTTGCGAGCCGGGGAGGCTCCGTCCCCGTAACCCCAGGAGCGAATCAAAAACAAATGCCAACACTATGGCGAATAACTGGGCTCCGGTGGCTGTCGCTGCGTAAGCAGTGAGGTCATAAGGACCCGAAACTGATCGGGATACCGATCACGCCCCTCCGGCATCTTGCAGGTGTGTCGGAGTGCGGTGACATAAAGTCTGCATGCACGCTTCCAGACGCCGATAAGGAAGTTTAAGATTCATCGGCTGGGCCGGATGGGCGCGGTCGGGAGCGACCCCCCGGCCAAGATTAAAACCCCCGACTACGCTCGTAGAGACTCACAGTCGAATTCTTCGGACGCGGGTTCGATTCCCGCCATCTCCACTCAGGGCCGGTGTTAAAAAACCGGCCCTTTTCACTTTCTCAATTTCCCAAGATCGAGGATTTAAGCATAGAGAGTGCACAGAACCATGCCCTCGCAATCAATAGAAATCGCATCCAAAGGAAAAATTGTTCTACTGAGCGGCGAACGTCACATCGGGAAAAGCACGTTGTGCTTGTGCTTGGAGCACAAGCTCCATGAAGCCGAACTCGAGGTCTCCGGGATTATCACACAGCGCGTCGGTCCGCACGAGTTAGAGGTCAAAGAGCTGCGCACCCAAGCCTGCTACGCGCTCACTGCTCGGCGGCAGGCGGCGATTCAGAACAATTTGACGCTGCCGCACTTCCAGATGGATCCCAACGCGATGGCGCGGAGTATGGCGGCGATCGCGGATAGCTTCCCCACAAAGATTTTCATCTTGGATGAGTTGGGGCCGCTGGAGTTGCGCCGGCAGCAGGGCTGGCATCGGGCGCTCTATCTGCTGAAAAGAGCGCGCTACCAGTTGGCCTTCATCGTGGTGCGCCCCGAACTCCTCGTCGCGGCGATGTGGCAGTTGCCGCAGGTCTCCTACACGGTGATCACCGTGACAGAAGAGAACCGCGATCACTTGCCCGCAAGCTTGCAGAAGCTCGCGGTGGAGGCTTGTAAACCCCCTATTCCATTTGACTGATTGACTGATTGACTGATTGACTGAGACCCCGTTACTGCCGAAATCAAAAATCGGAGGTGCTGATGCGTAGATGGCCGATCATCGGGCATGATTGGGCGGTCCGCCAGTTGCAGATGGCGATGATGCGCGACGATGTGCCCCACGCGCTCCTGATCACGGGGCCGGAGAACGGGGGCAAGACGACGCTGGCGCACACGTTGACGCGGGCGCTGCTATGCACCGCCGCGCCGGAGGAGCGTCCTTGTGGCGCGTGCCTGGCGTGTCGTAAAGTCGATTCCGGCAACCACCCCGACGTGATGTCCATTGGGCCGGAGGAGAAAGGGCGCGCGCTCAAAATCGAGTACATCCGCGCGGTGGAGAGCTTTCTGGCGCTGACACCCAACGAGGGCGCGCATAAGATCGCGCTGGTGCGGAACTTCGAGTTGGCGACCCCCGGCGCGGCAAACGCGCTCCTTAAGACGCTGGAGGAGCCGCCCGCCTACGCACATCTCATCCTGATGGCCACCAACACGGAGAGCCTGCTGCCCACGATTATCTCGCGCAGTCAGCGGATTCACCTGCGGCCGCTCGCCAAATCCATCATCGAGCAGGCCCTGATCGAGCGATGGGAACTGACGCCGGAGAAGGCGGAGCGACTGGCGCGGATCGCCGGCGGCCGGCTGGGCTGGGCCGTCCGCGCGGCCACGGAGACGATCTATCTGGAACGGATGGAGGGCGCGGTTGCGTCCCTGCTCGATCTCGTGCAGCAAGACATCCCCGCTCGCTTCGAGGCGGCGGCATCGTTAGCGCAGGATGACGCCCTGTTGGCGGAAGCGCTTGAATATTGGTTAGCGGTGTGGCGCGATGTGCTGTTGATTCAGGCAAATAACCTCGCCGCCGTCACCTATCGCGAACATCAAGCGACGCTGCAAACCATCGCCCAGCGTGTGGAGGTCTCCACCACGGTGGATGTTCTCGAGACGCTGGAAGAAGCGCAGGTCGCGCTCCAGAAGAACGCCAACACCCAGCTTCTGACCGAAAATGTCGTTTTGACCTTGCCCCATCTACAAGGGCTGGAGCCGACGCCGGCCCCAGAGATCAAAATCTAAAGTCCTGTGAGAAGCTAAAAAACAGTTTAGTTACATGAGCAGAGCAAGGTGCAACGCACGTAAATGGAAGGAAAGCCCGCGCTTCATGCAGGATGTGCCTAGTGATAAGCCGAAAAGTGCGTTGCACCTCACAAGACTAAATGATTACGCTAAAAAAGCCCCTCGCGAGCTGCGGGGGGCTTTTTTGCAAATTTAGCCGTGCATGACGGATCATGTCATATTAAGAAATTAAGGCCCAAAATTTTCAGACCTTCTCTTGCCGCTGGAGGTACATGTAGTAGCCAGCATAGAAGAGCGCGGCCAACAGCGCCGTCACGCCCCAAACAGGCAAACCTGTTTTCAAGACATCCCACACACCACCTCCCACAGGCAAGATCCAAATAGCGATGAAAGCGCTTAATGCGCCAAATACGACCATCACGGTTCCGAATAGCCAATACGCCATCAGTTTAAGTCGCTTTTGCTTCTCCTCGGACATCATCTACCTCCTTGCTTCCTTGTTTATTTAAGAATAAAGAGTTTTGGAGACGAGAGATGGGGAAATATGGCAGTCTTCACGACACCGAGGGCCTCGATTCCACGGAAAGACGCACGGCTGTCCGTTCTCGACCTTCGATCATCACCTCAGAGAAGGTGGGCATGCAGCAGATCTCGACACCGTCCAATTCCAGGTAGCCACGCGCGATGGCGATCGCTTTGATGGCCTGATTGACCGCCCCGGCCCCAATGGCTTGCACATCGACGCGGCCCTGCTCACGGATGATCCCCGCAATGGCCCCTGCCACCGCTGTAGAACGTGAATTCGCTGCTACTTTGATGACATTCATTCAATCCTCCTTGACCTAGCTTGACCTAGCTTGACCTAGCTTGACCTAGCTTGATCTAGCGCGATCAAAGCACAACGTACCATCCAATCCCCCTAAAACTTTCCCTCGTCCACTCTCATTATAGGGATTTTGATCCAAAATGACAAGCGACCATTAACACAAATGCGCGAATGAGAGGCGCCATTACAAGATACTTTTAAATGCCGCTTGCCCCTTTGCCTTGAGAGAGTATAATCCGAGGCGTCAACCAGAGAGACAACCACCAGGGAGGGTATGTGAAACTTTCAGTGATTATGCCGGTGTACAACGAAATCGCCACCATTCAAGAGATCATCGAGCAGGTGCGGGCGGTCGATCTCCGCGTGCGCATCTGGGCAAATCATGCCAATGATCAGGAGATCGAAGTCGAACGGGAGTTGGTGATTGTGGATGATGGCTCCACCGATGGCACGCGCGAGATTCTGGATGGGTATCGCGAGCAGCCGGATATGCATATCATCTTTCATCAGAAAAACACCGGCAAAGGCGGCGCCGTCTGGACCGGGCTGCAAAATGCGAGCGGAGATCTGTGCATCATTCAAGATGCGGATCTGGAGTACGATCCCCGCGATTATCCCGCGCTTCTCAAACCTATCTTGGAAGATCGCGTGCAAGTGGTCTATGGCTCGCGCTTTCGGGGCGGCCCCAGCAAAGCGATGTTCTTCTGGCACATGGTCGGCAATCGATTTCTCACCCTCGTCACCAACATGCTCTACAATACTATCCTGACCGATATGGAGACCTGCTACAAGGTCTTTACCCGCGAGGTGGCCTCGCAACTGCACCTTCAGGCGCCCGGCTGGGGCTTTGATCCGGAGATCACGGCGCAGATTCTCTTGCTGGGCTATCGCATTTACGAAGTGCCCATCGCCTACGCCGGACGAGAGTTCGAGGAAGGCAAGAAAATCTCCTGGCGCGATGGATTCACAGTACTGAGTACCCTGCTCAAATACCGACTTGTGAGCTATACTCCCCCCCAAACTACTCAATAACCCTTGCGTAAAACTGTTACGTACCAGTCGACTTGAAAAATTTCTGATTATGGTCTATAAATAAGATGCAATGAAGCCAAACGAGGAGTTGACGTGAAAGAGAACGGTCTCAAGGTCGCGCTGGCGCGGCGATATCTCAAGAACACTGATCCCGCCGAGCTATCCAATATGGTCGATTCTTTAATGCCGATGATTGCAGAAACGCTCAGTCCTACGAAACGCATCCATTTCATCGCATCTTTTTTACAAAATCACCTCGGCGCCTTGCTGCAAGGCGTCGATGAAGACGCGCGCGCGGATCTCCTCAATCAAATCCTCCCTCTGATCTTCAAGGAGTTCCCTGTCCATAAAGTCGACATCCTCTCCATGGCCGCCGCACTATCTGATGTGGATGACTTGGATA
>JBKHCQ010000008.1:0-27082 GCA_046541755.1 Anaerolineales bacterium
TTACAATTGGGATAGCGTAGGGAAGAGCGGGGGTATGGAGCAAAAAGGGACGATTTTAGTTGTCGATGACGATATACTGGTGCGGAAAAGCATCGAGCGCATCCTCTCCGGGCGCGGCTATGAGGCGCAGACCGCGTCCTCGGCGGAGGAAGCCAAGCAGGTGCTGGGCCGGCGCTTCTACGACCTGGTTATCACCGATCTAGAGATGCCGGGCGAGGATGGGATGGCGCTGTTGGCGCACATCAAGCGCCGCCTGCCCGATACCGGCGTGGTGATGTTGACCGGCCACGGCTCGAAGGATGTGGTGATCGAGGCGCTGCGCCGAGGTGTGGACGATTTTCTGGAGAAGCCGTACAAGCCCCACGAATTGATCAACGTCGTGGATCGTGAGGTCGCGCGCGGGCGTCGCAACGCCCCGCCCGGCATGGACGCGGGCCTGGGCCTCCAGTTGGAGGTCGCGCAATTCGACGAGATCGAGCAGATGTTGGCCGAGTTGCGCGCCGAGGCCAACGCCCGGAGCGTTTTCGTCGTCCAGGGCAACGGCTCGGTCATCGCGACGAAGGGCGCCGTGAAAGATCTCAACATCTCCGCGTTGGCGGCCTTGGTCGCCGGCGACTTCGCGGCGACGGCGGAGATCGCCTCGCTGATCGGCGAGGAGCGCGCCTTCAAGCTCAACTATCACGAGGGCACGCAGTACAGCGTCTACTCGGCCCAGGTCGTGCCCGGCGTCTTCCTGTTGGTCATCTTCAGCCCGGATATCAAATTGGGCGTGGTGATGTACTACACCAACACCATCTTAGAAAAATTGCAGGCGATCTTTAAGGATGCCGTGACTTCCCCGCCGGAGGGCCATTCGGCGCGCGAGCCAGCAGCGCCCAGTCCTCCCCCCACAACCGAGCCGGAGCCGGAGACGGAACCGCAACCGCAACGCCCAGCGCCCGCGCCGGAAGACGATGCCGGCCTCTCGGTCTCGGATTCGGACGAACTCTTCTCCTTTGAACAAATCCTGGAAAGCGGGATGCTGGATGGCGAGCTATCCAGCGCGTTGGAATCGCAACTCAACGATCTCTGGGAACCATCCTAACCTTGAGGATCGACGAGGCAACATAGCCGAAACTCAGGGCGTCCCGTGATGGGGCGCCCTTTTGTTTGTAGTCAGGCGCGAAATGAGCGCTGCGAAATGCAGCGCCATGATTGACTTCCCCCTTAGAATTTGTATACTCTTACCCGATAGGATGGATGCTTTGAAGATGCTTGCCTGTAGATGAACTATCCCAGTTTGTCTGCTAACATCGCTAACCTCTGCTAACATCTGCTCCATCTGCTGAGAGGCGCCCAAAATGGCAAAAGTACAACTCAAAGTGCAACTTAAAGAAGGCTCGTCATTGCCGGAGGAGGCGGTCGTCTCGCTCTACGCCTCGGTCGGCTGGACGGCGTACACCGCCAATCCGGCCAGCCTGATGCGCGCGATTCGCAACTCCGTCTACGTGGCAACGCTCTGGGAGGGCGAGACCCTCATCGGGCTGGCGCGCTGCCTCTCCGATGACGTGGCGATCTGTTATGTGCAGGACATCCTGGTGCGCCCGGCCTATCAAGGCCAGGGCTATGGTCGCCAGCTGATGGCGGCTTGCCGGCGGCGCTTCGAGCACGTGCGGATGATGGTGTTGATCACCGACGACGAGGCGCGTCAGCATCAATTCTATCGCGCCCAGGGCTTCTCCCTGCTGAGCGAGATGCAGGCGCCGTTGCACGCCTTGGTCAAGTTCAAATCAAGTTGAGGTTGATATTGATATGAGCATTCTTCAGATTGACACCCTCACCGGCGTCGAGGCCGAGTTAGCGCGGGCGGTGGCGGACCTGCGCCCTCGGATGGTCGCCACGCGGCGCGACTTCCATAAGCATCCTGAGCTTTCCGGCGAGGAGATGCGAACGGGCCAGGTGGTGGCTGAGCGGCTGCGCGCGTTAGGCTTCGATGATGTGATCCCCAACGTGGGCGGGCATGGCGTGGTCGGCCTGTTGCGCGGCGCGCGTCCCGGCTCTGTGATCGCCTATCGCGCGGATATGGACGCCCTGCCCGTCGAGGATACGTTAGCGCGCGATTATCGTTCGCAGACACCGGGCATCAAGCACGCATGTGGCCACGATGCCCACATGGCCATCGCGCTGGGCGCAGCGGAGGTCTTAGCCGCCCACCGCGATGTCTGGCCCGGGACCATCAAGTTCATCTTCCAGCCGGCCGAGGAGGCGTTGGAGGGCGCGCGCGCGATGATCGCCGCCGGCGTGCTGACCGATCCCCGCCCGGAGGCCATTGTAGCCCTCCACACCTTCCCCATTCGCGCTGGCTGGCTCGGCGTGACGCCGGGGCTGGCGCTCGCGGGAATGGAAGAGTTTCACATCCGCCTGTACAGCCCCGCCGGCCACCTGAGTATGCTGATGGCGCGCATCAGCTCGGCGCTGCGTGACCTCAGCACCGCCCCAGCCCCCGCCGGCCCGGCGACCTTCGATGCTCTCGTGCGGCGGATGCAAATCGACGAGGCGCTGGCCGACACGGTGCTGATCAGTTGTTGGCCCCATACAGGAGATCTTTCCTCAGTTTACCAGTTAATGGGATTGGCGAGCGTCTGCACCACCGAGCGCCGCGACCTGCTGTATCAGCAGATCCGCGAGACGTTGGATCGTTGCACGGCCCGGCTCGGCGCATCCTATGACCTGGACTACACCTTCGCTAATCCGCCCGTCTACAACGACCCCGCGCTGACCGAGGCCCTCTGGCCGACGCTGGAGGCCGCCGTCGGCGCCGGGCGCGTGTTGCGCTTTCGCGCGCCCTATCCCTTCGCCCACGAGGACTTTGCCCTCTATCAGGAGTACATCCCCGGCCTCTTCATCTGGCTGGGCATCGCCAATCAGGAGGCCGAGATCGACCGTTTGTTGCATCAGCCCGATTTCGATATCGATGAGGATGCTTTAGTCGTCGGCGCTCGGCTGATGGCCCTGCTGCTGAAGCGGTATCTTCAGACCCAAGAAGCTCAAGGCGACTGGCCGCCCGCCGATAAGATATTGGGAGCTTGATTGCATGGGGGCTTGCGATATAATTTGTGAGGTTATGGATGATGATGCTGCACCGAGAGGTAAATTTCCTAATTCTTACGAAGGTTCAGCCCGGTTCTCTTGCACTGTGTGTCGCGTTTTGAATCATTAGATTTACTGGCAACCTTCGTAAAATTGATTGAAAGAATCTGGGGCATAGTTTATGAACGTAGCGAACAACAGCGATAACGAAAAGAGCAAAGTCCTTTACATCGATGACACCCCCTCGGCTCGGAAGTTAGTGGAGCGCTTGCTTTCCCGCCGCTATGAGTTCCACGAGGCGGTGGAGGGGCTTTCGGGTATCGATAAGGCGGTCGAGGTGGAGCCAGACCTCATCTTGGTGGATTTGCATATGCCTCACTTCAGCGGCTACGAGGTCGCGACGCGGGTGAAAGAATTGCTGCCGGATGTGCCGGTGGTGGCGCTCACCGCTGACATCAGCGATCACGTGCGCGAGCGCGCCTTAGCCTCCGGATGCATCGGCTATATCCCCAAGCCCATCGATCCCGATATGTTTGAGGCCCAAGTATCGGGATTTTTAGGCGGGGAACGCGAGGAGTTGGAGGACGACAGTTATCGCGAGGAGTACCAGCAGACCTTAGTCTCGCGCTTGGAGGAGAAGGTCCGCGAGTTGACCCAGGCTCTCCAGCGCAACGCCGAGCTGAATGAGCGCTATCTGCGTCTGCTGGAGGAAGCGCAGCGCCGGGCGCGTTTGCTGGAAGCCGGCGCGCGGGCCGGGCAGGGCATCACGTCCATTCTCGATTTGGATGATCTGCTGCAATCCACCGTGGAGATCATCGGCAAGGAGTTCGGCTTTTACTACGTGGGCGTCTTTCTCGTCGATGACGCCGGTGAGTGGGCCGTGTTGCGCGCCGGGATGGGTGAGCCGGGCCGAATGATGGTGGCAGAGGGGCACAAGCTCAAAATCGGCGGCCTGTCGATGATTGGCGCCGCCACCGCCCGCCAGCGGGCCATCATCACCAAGGATGTGAAAGAGGAGGCGGTGCACTTCAAGAATCCCCATCTGCCCCTCACCCGCTCCGAGATGGCGCTGCCCCTGATTTTGGGCGATGAGGTCATCGGCGCGCTGACCGTGCAGAGTGTTGAGGAGGACGCCTTCAATGACGATGATATCTGGGCACTGCAAGCGATGGTTGATCAGTTGGCGACCGCCATTCAAAACGCCCGCTTGTATGAGGAGAACGAGTGGCTGCTGAGCCAGGCGGAGCGCCGGACGCGCTTGCTGGAGGCCGCCGCCGAGGTGGGCCGGGGCGTCACCTCGATTCTGGAGTTGGATGGGCTGCTCAACAAGACCGTGGACATCATCTGCGATGCCTATGGCTTCTACTACGCCGGCGTCTTCTTAGTCGATGAGGACGGCGACAGTAGCGATGGCGAGGGCCGCTGGGCCGTGCTGCGCGCCGGTCACGGCGAAGCTGGCGAGAAGATGGTGGCGGCCGGCCACAAGCTCAAGGTGGGCGGCCTGTCGATGATCGGCACCTCCATTGCGGAGTGCAAGGCCCTCATCGCTTTGGACGTCGGCGAGGAGCCGGTCCATTTTAAGAACCCGCACCTGCCCCTCACGCGCTCCGAGATGGCGCTCCCGCTGCTTCTGGGCGATGAGGTCATCGGTGCGCTGACCGTGCAGAGCATCGAGGAGGCCGCGTTCAGCGATGAGGACATCACCTCGTTGCAGACGATGGCCGATCAGCTCAGCATCGCCATCGACAACGCGCGCTTGCTGGCCGATCTCAAGGACGCACACGAGGAACTGGTGCGCACCAAGACCTTCGAGGCCATCGCCACCGCCACCAGTGAGGCCATTCACTGGGTGGGCAACAAAGCCGCCCCTATCCCCGGCAGCGTCGCCCGCGTCACAGAGGATGTGGTCAAATATCTGATTATGGCCAATGCCGTGATGGAACATCTGCCGGAAGCGCATCAATCGGATAAATTCGCCCAAATGCTTCAGGTCGCGCTGGAGGATATGTCCGGCCCGGTCGATGTCGCCGCCCTTCGCGAGGAGCTGGCTCGCTTCGACTTCCGACGTCTGCGGCGCATGCTGAGCGTCGAATCCATCTTGGAGGACTTGGACATCATCGACAAGAGCGCGCGGTCGATCTTGAACATCAAAGAAGATCTCATCGGCCCGGCGCGCCAGAAACTCGTCGAGCCGCTCTATCTCCCGGAACTGCTCTCCCAGACGCTCAAATCTATGGGGCTTGATCGCGATATTCTCATCACGGTCTTTGAGGATGATGTTCGCCCCGTGTTGGGGGATCGCCGTCAATTGGATCGGGTCTTCATCAACTTGATTAAGAACGCAATGGAGGCGATGTATCAGACGCCGGAGGACGAGAAACAACTCACCGTCCGCGTCCGTATGTCGGATGACGGTAAATTTGTGGTCACAGAAATTGAGGATGTCGGCGAGGGCATCCCGCCGGATAAAATTGACAAAATTTGGGTCGCGTTCTACACTACCAAAGGTGATCGCGGCGGAACCGGTCTGGGATTGGCCGCCTGCGCCAAGATCATCGATCAATTGAGCGGTAAAATCACCGTGGATAGCGAAGTAGGAGTGGGTACAACCTTCAGGGTGTGGTTGCCGACGACGAACCAGCGCCCTGCGTGACAAGGTTGAGGAAGTTCCAGAGTTGTTGGTGTCTTAAAGTTTTCGCCGCTTGGCCCGCCCGCGAATGAATTCGAGGCTGATACCCAAAACCCGTTAAAAACGGCCAGTGCGTTTTAACGCACTTTGGATATCAGCCGATGATTTCAACCATCGGCGCGGCTTCATTCGCTTCATTCGCTGATTTTGGGCGGCTAGAGTTGATCTTACAGGAGAAAAATAAGAGGAACAGTACGAGGAGAAACACACTATGGAAGACATTCGAATCTTGTTGGTGGATGACGAGCCGTTAGTTCGGCGCAGCATGGAGAAGACATTATTTCGGGCCGGCTTTGATGTGGAAAGCGCTAAGGACGTCACGGAAGGCTATGAACTGTTCAAAGAGGCTCAGGCGGACGATATGTCCTTCGATGTGGCGCTGTTGGACTTAAATATGCCCAATTTTGAGGGCGAGGAAGACCCTGAAGCCGGCTTGAAGTTGCTGAGCCGATTGTTAGAGCTGGATTCAGATCTGGCGGCGGTGGTTCTCACGGCTTTTGACGAGGTGGCGCTCGCGAAGGATGCCATTTCCCGTGGCGCGCGGGCTTACTTTGTCAAAGGGCGCGAGGCAGGCTTAATAGAGTTGGTCAAAGATATTCTGAGCGAGTAAGTTTTTAAGGAGCCGATTACGATGGATGAAAAAGCTACATTAGCCGAGCGCCGCGCGTCTCTGCTACAGGCCGGAGCGCAGGTGAGTCGGAACATCATTTCAATCTTGGATTTGGATGAATTATTACAAAAGACCGTCGATTTGATTTGCAAAGAGTTTGATTTTTACTATGCCGGCGTCTTTTTGATTGATGAGACCGGCGAGTGGGCGGTCTTGGAGTCGGGACACGGCGAGGCCGGGCAAGCGATGATCGAAGAGGGCCACCGGCTCAAGGTCGGCGGCCTGTCGATGATTGGCGCGTCGACCAGCCGGAAGAAGGCGCTGATCGCCCTGGACGTGGGCGAGGAACCGGTACACTTCAAGAACCCGCATCTGCCCCTCACCCGCTCGGAGATGGCGCTGCCCTTGGTCGTCGGTGATGAAATCATCGGCGCGCTGACCGTGCAGAGCATCGAAGAAGCCGCCTTCTCCGAGGATGACATCACGGCGTTGCAGGCCATGGCCGATCAGCTCGCCATTGCCATTGACAATGCGCGGCTCTATACCCGCTACGGCGAGGTGGTAGAGCAAGCGCGACGTCGCGCGCGCCTGTTGGAGGCCGCCGCCGAGGTGGGGCGGGACGTGACCTCGATTTTGGATCTGGATCGGTTGCTGAACCGGACCGTCGATGTGATTTGCGATGCCTACGGATTCTACTACGCTGGCGTTTTCCTGTTGGATGATGAGGAAGAGTGGGCCGTGCTCCGCGCCGGCCACGGCGAGGCGGGCCAGGAGATGTTGGAGGCGGCTCACAAGCTGCGGGTCGGAGGCCTGTCGATGATCGGTACCTCGATTGCGGAGCGCAAGGCGCGCATCGCTCTAGACGTGGGCGAGGAAGCGGTGCACTTCAAGAACCCGCATCTGCCCCTCACCCGCTCCGAGATGGCGTTGCCGCTCGTTGTGGGCGCAGAGGTCATCGGCGCGGTCACCGTGCAGAGCACCGAGGAAGCGGCCTTCAGCAGCGAGGACATCAGTTCCCTGCAGGCGATGGCCGATCAGTTGGCCGTGGCGCTGCGCAATGCCCAGCTCCTTCAGGAGTTGGAAGAGGCCCACGCCGAACTGCTCCGCACCAAGACCTACGAGGCCATCGCATCGGCGACGACCGAGGCGATTCACTGGATCGGCAACAAGGCGCTGCCCATCACCGTCAGCGTGCAGCGGATGAAAGAGGATCTGCAGGCCGCGGACATCCCCGAGGAGATTCTCGATTCAATGCGCGAAGATCTGACGTTGATCGATGACAGCGCGTGTTTGATCGTGGATGTCAAAGAGCACCTCATCGGGCCGGCGCGGGAGCACAAACCCGCCCCGACGATGGTCGAGGATGTCATCAAGGATGCCGCTCTCGAGAGGGACATCCCCGACGAGATCATCAACTTCAGCGTGCCCTCGCAGTTGCCGCGGGCGGTTGCCGATCCCGTCCAATTGATTCGCGCCTTCCGCTACGTGTTGCAGAACGCGATTGAGGCGACGGAGGAGGTGGAAAACCCGCGCATCGAGGTTGAGTTGGCGCCGGTGGAACACCAAGGTATCCTCTACGTTCGCGCCCGCATCGCGGATAATGGCCCCGGCCTCCCAGAGGATCGGATGGATAAAATCTGGGCGGCCTTCTACACCACCAAGGGCGTCAAGCACGCGGGATTGGGACTTTCGGCGTGTCTGCAAATTCTCAAGCAAATTGATGGGCAGATCATCGCGAATAATCGACCGGAGGGCGGGGCGGTCTTTGACATTCTCATCCCCGTCTTCACCGGCAAGGATCAGCCGGCGACCTTCCCCATGGCCAAATCGATTCTCCTGGTCGATGATGAGGACCCCTGGAGCAGCTTCGTCGAGGATATCTTGATGAAGGCCGGCAACACCGTGGCGCGCGTCTCCGGCGGCCAGGCCGATTTCGGCGTCTTTGATATCATCCTGGTCGATGATATTCTCGAGGAGACGGATAGCACGGCGATCATCAAGAAGATTTCCAAGAGCGGGATGGGCAAGAAGACCATCGTCGTCTCGTCCGATCTGCGCGTGGAGCGCACGACGGAGATTATCCGCTACGGCGTGATGGATATGTTCGTGAAGCCGTACACAAAGGCGGGATTGGCGCGGCTTCTAAGCTAATCAGCTAACGCGCGCGCTCTCTACTAAAAACACTTAGGCCAGAGCTTCTTTCTTAAAGAGAAGCTCTGGCCTTTTGGGTTTGTAGTCAGGCGCGAAACAGAACGGAGTGCCGGGTACGTGGTTGGTACGCTCCTAATAATCGGCGTCGAAGATCTCGATCGCGCCGGAGAAGGGCGCCAGCCACGCGCGGAAACGATCGCGGAGCCAATCCTGCTCCTCCGGCGGGATGAAGGCCGCATCCACCGCGTGTCGCAGCGCGCGATAGGCAAACTTCTTCTTCAGGCCGATGGCCGTGAGCGCCGTCACATATTCGTTGGATAGCGTCGTGGCGCTGACGCTGGGATCGTCGGTGTTGAGCGTCACCCGCAGCCGCAGGTTGAAGAGATCGATGAGGGGGTGTTGTTTGAGGCCGCGGACGACGCCCGTGTGAATGTTGCTTGTGGGACAGACCTCCAGGGCGACCTCGTTTTCGTAGACCATCCGCACCACATCTGAATTTTCCACGGCCCGGATGCCGTGCCCGATGCGACGAGCGCCCAGGCAGGTAATCGCCTCGTGAACACTGCGCGCGCCGACGGCCTCGCCCGCGTGCGCCGTGATATTCAATCCCGCCTCGCGCGCCCGGCGAAACGGCTCGGTGAAGAGATGCGCGGGGTAATTGATCTCGTCCCCGGCCAGATCTATCCCCCGCACCAGCGGCCCAAAGCGGTCGACGGCGATGTCAACGATCTCATTGGCGGTGCGCATCGGCTCCTCGCGCCCAATCTGGAGGATAAGACATGTGCGGATGCCTTTTTCGCCTGTCTGGGCCTGGGCCGTCGCCTCCTCAACCCACGCCACCACCTCATACAGGGGAAAGTTTTGGATCCTCGCGAGGGCCACTGGATTGAAGCGCAATTCCAAATATTTGATGTTGTCCGATGCGGCGTCGAAGATCGCCTCGCGCGTGATGCGCTGAACGGCCTCTTTTGAGGTGTAAAAGCGCCGTAATAGTTGAAATTTCTCCAAAAATCGGTGGAAATCCGGCGCATCGTCGGTCATTTGGACGTAGGGGCGCAGTTGTTCGATGTCGTAGCTGGGAAGATCGATTCCATGCTCCATGGCGATATCGGCCAACGTATTCAGGCGTAGCGATCCTTCCACGTGGCGATGCAAATCTATCTTTGGGAGCGCCAGCGCCCATTCCCTTAAGCTTTGCTCTGGCAAGCTCTGCTCTGGCTTAGGCTCATAATGCTGGAGCGTCGTTTTTGCCCCAGCTTCTTTTATCTTGTTGATCATGATTATAGTGTTTCCTTACTAGTTGGCGTATAAGATGGTGTATAGCGGGGAAGAAGAATGTGGAAAGTGCTTCCCTTTCCCACTTTACTTTCGGCCCAAATATCGCCGTTATGAACTTTCACAATGCGCTCTGCGACCGCTAAGCCCAACCCTAGTCCTCCAAATTTACGGGTCGCGGAGCCATCGATCTGATAAAATGTCTCAAAGATCTTTTCGAGTTTGTCCTGGGGAATACCGATGCCCTCATCCTGGCAAGTTATGTGGATGAATTTCTCCTCGGCGGTGGCCGCGATTGTAATTGTGCCGCCGTCGGGGCTAAACTTGATGGCATTATCTAAGATATTATAACAAAGTTGCTGAATCTTTCCAGGATCTGCCCATATTTTAAGACGTTTATCCGTAGAAGGCAAGTGGAAGGTGTGGGGCAGGCGGGTAGTCCGTCTCTTTTTTATCAACGTGATGACACTTTGTAGGATTGGTGAAAGTTCGAAGGCGCGGAGATGCAGTGTGCGGCGATCGATGGCCTGTAACGAGATAATCTCGTTCACGATCTGAATAATGTCCTCTGATTTTCGGGTTACGATAGCCAAGCTCTCTCGCTGGTCATCATTTAGCGGCCCCAGATTGCCTTCGTTCAGCAACTCGATGTAGCCTTTGATAAAGGTGAGCGGGGTGCGCAACTCGTGCGAGACATTTTGGATGATCTGGTCTTTGAGATCAGACAGATCTTTGAGTTGGGCGTAGGCATCGTTGAGCCGTTGATTGCGCGATTCGAGATCGTTATAGAGCGTTTCTGTCTCGTGTAATTGCTGCCGCACCTGTTCGTATAGCGCGGCATTATCCAACGTCACGGCCAGGAGGTGGGCCACGGTGGTGAGAAAATTCTCATCGCACATCTTGCATAGGTAATCTTGCCCCTCGATGCGGAGCGCGCCGATCAAGTGATCTCCGATCATCATCGGAACGGCCACTTCGGCGCGCGAGGTCTTATTGTAGGCGCTTTTTCCGGGGATATGACAGAGGCGCCCATCTTCGGCCGCCCATCCGACCGGCCCTTCGCCAAGCGAGACGGCAGGGGGCGACTCCTGGGAGGGATCTTCCATCAAAATGAGCCTCTCCGATGGGGCATCCCAGCGGTAAATCTCGGCGTTAGCCCAGTCCAGCATATTGCGCAGCGCTTCGGTCGCTTTCTTGGCGATCTCATGGGGCGAGGTCAGCGCGCGCGTCTTGAGCGCGATTTCGTAAAGCAGCGAAAGTTCCTGCACTTGCTGTTGGCTTTCCTCGTAGAGTTGGGCCTTGCTCAGCGCCACGGAGGCCAGTTGGGTAAGCAGATGGAAGGTTTGCTGATCCGCCTCGGTGAGCGCGGTCGGTTTTTGAAATTGGATCACCAGCAAGCCCTGCACCGCGCCCCAATCGCTCAGGGGACAGACCAAGACATTTCCCACCGGCTCCGATTGCGTCCAGCGTTGACCGGGGACGCCTTGAAGTTGACCGGTCCAGAGCGTCTTGCGCAGCGTCAGCACTTCCTCACACAAGGGGATCAGATCCCCATCGATTAAGGGGAGGATGTAATCCTGACCCCGCTTGGCTATCTGCTTGCGATGCGTCTGAATCTGTTCCTTTTGAACAGGATATAAAATCACGGTATCCGCTTCCAGCACATCCAAAAAGGGCCGCACGATGGTCCGCGCGATGGTTTTTGTGTCACGTGCACTCAAGAGCGGGAGGACGATATCCTGAATTGCTGCCATCTCTGCGATGCGGCGTTTCATCTGCCCGTAGAGTTGACCATTTTCGATGACGACGGCCAGGTGAGAGGCTAGGGTGTTCAGCGTCTGCACGGTGATGCTGTCAAAGACGCCAGCCTCGACGCTGAAAATATCCAACACGCCGATGACGTGTTGCCGGTGGAGGATCGGGATGGCCATCTCGGATCGGATCTCTGCCCGCACCCAGGGCGGCATCGTGCAGCGTTCGTCCTCGGAGATGCGATTGGAGAGCATCGGGCGCTGCTGGCGCAGCGCTCGCACAGCCAACCCCGCTCTGGTGATGACGCCGGGGAAAACCGGCTCTCCCCCGCTGGATGCCTGGAGCGTCAACGGGTTATGGAGATAGAGCGAGACATTGTAGAAGCCGAAGCCCTGCTGAATCATCCGGACCACATCGTTGAGCAGCATCTCGTCGTGAATCTCTTCCTCGGCTCGCCGGCTGATGTGATTGACGAGGGCGAGGTGATGGGCTTTAAGTCTCTCTTCTCGATACAAGCGCAGTCGATCCAAAGCCAAGGAGGCCTGTTCGGCCAGTAGAGAGAGCGAGTTGCAAATTTGCTCCTCTAAATCGGGCGGGTGATTGTAGCCCAGCAAGAGCACGCCGTTACAGGATTGATGCTTCATCGGAATGGCCAGTACGGAGGTGATAGCCGCATCTAAAAATTGCTCGTTATGAGGGTCAAAGGTCGCGGTGATGGGACGTTTTTCCTCCAACGCCTCGCGCAAGATCGGCGTCCGATGGGGGGCTGCGCAGAGCGGGCGGCGGGAACCCTCCCGGTGGCGGGCCAAACCGAAGGTCAGGTAATCCTGCTCCACGTCGTAGAGATCGATCTCACAGACGGCGGCGCCCGCCAGATCGAGCGCGGCGCGGGCCAGATGTTCCAGCAAGGTGAGGAGATCGGTGGTGTTGGTCATCTGCATAATCGTATCGCGGAGGATGTTTAACTCGTGGGCGCGCCGCTGTTCACCGGCGAGGAGCGCTTCCGCTTCGCGCCGCCGGGCTTGCTCCTGCTCGTAGAGGCGCGCATTGTGGAGGGCGACGCCAACTTGGTCAGCGATGGCGGCCAGGAGGGAGACCTCTCCTTCTAAAAATTGGCGGGGCTGATAGCTCATCACGCTGAGCAGGCCCAGAACCGAATTGCGGGCGCGGAGGGGGGCCATCACCATCGCTTTGACCGGCTCATCCCGAAAGGCCTGCACAGCGATGCGCTCATCCTTAGTGACATCCGCTGTGACGACCGGCAGGCCGGTCTGCATCGCCAGGCCCGACAGCCCGGCGTCCGGTTGGAGGTGAATCTCGCTTTCGACGAAATTGTGCACCTGCCAGCCCTTTTGGACGCGAAAGACTAACTTTTCCCGCGCCTCATCCAATAGTGTGATCGCACCCGCTTCGACATATAAGGTCGCCAACGTCTGATCCAAGGCCTCGTGGAGCACGGTATCGACGGAGAGCTGCGTGCTCACCGCCTCCGCTACCTTGCTGAGCGCCTGGAGGGCGCGATTCTGTTGGGTGATGACATGCGAGGCGGTGTGGCTGTGGGGATGGATCATGATCTGATGCATGCTGTCGACGCGCAGCACGGAGATGTGCGCCGGGTAATGATTCTGGTGCGGGAAGATGAGTCGAGTGTCGATGCTGCTTTTTTCGCGCGTGTTGGTGTTCTCCCAGAGGTATTGGAGTTCCGAACGGCTGGACGGTGGTAGATAGTCCAAAAACTCCTGGGGTAGGAGATCCAGGAGTTGCGGGACAGTGCGGAGCTTACCATCTGGCGAGACCCAGAGCACAGAATTGGGATTGGAAGGCAAGGCGGGGTAGGGCGCTAAGGCGGCGTACGATTGCTCATCGGCTAACTTTATATTGACCATATCATCGGTTACCCTTTAATTTGATATGATTGAGTTCGTGCTGTCCTCTGGAGGGGAAGGATATAATCTTGCGGGCAGCCTTGCAAGGTTATCCGCGTTAGCGCGTTCTGCCGGTCATGCGATCTTCTTTCCAGTGACAATGTTTGTACTTCTTGCCGCTGCCGCACCAACACGGATCGTTGCGCCCTGGCAACTTATCTTGGGGTTTCCTCTCGAAGGTTTGGGGCTTCTGCGGTTGGGCCGGCCTTTGCTTTTGCGTCAAGGGCCGGGCGTCGCGGCGGGCGATGAGATGTCGTCCCTGGCGCTCTTGCTGGAGGCGCTCGACGTGCTCCTGCATCGCCAGCAGCGATTGCACAATCTGCTCCTGCACCGAGGCCAGCATCTGCTGATACATCTCGAAGGCCTCTTTCTGGTATGAGACCAGCGGATCTTGTTTGCCGTAGGCGCGCAGGCCGATGCCCTCGCGCAGCATATCCAAGCTGGTCAGGTGCTTAACCCAGTGATCGTCCAATTGCTTGAGCATCAGGCGCCGATCATAGAAGAGGCGCACCGTTTCTTTGATGATTGATGCGACTTGCGACTCGATCTCCGGCGGCATCCGGCGAATGGGGTCTTCGTACCATTCGGCTACGGTCTCGTGGCCGAGTTCCTCATCCACGCGCCGGGCGATGTGGCGGAGCAGGGGATCGCGGCCCTTGGCCATCACGTTGAGGGAGACCTCTTCTTGCCGCAGCTTTTGATACATCTCCGCGCTGAGTTGTTTGTGGGTGTGGTTGTATTGGCGCTCGGCCCAGCGCAGGCACTTTTCCACGATCCCATCGGGTGTGAGGTCGCCCAACTTTTCCGGCGTGTACTGGCTGGGCACGGGGACGTAGCGGCGAAGTTGGGAGAGCAGTTCGTCGAGCCGCCATTCATCCTCGTAGCCCTGCGTGTGCGCTCGGACGAGACGCTCGGCCTCGTTGGCGACCATATCCATCAAATCATCTTTGAGATCCTCGCGGCTGAGGATTTTGTGCCGCTCGGCATAGACGACCTCGCGCTGTTGATTGACGACGTTGTCGTATTCTAAAACATGCTTGCGGATGTCGAAGTTGTAGCCCTCCACCATCTCCTGGACATTCTCGATGAGCCGGCCCAGCGCCTTGGATTCCAGCGGCATATCGTCTAGCCCGGCCCGCTCGATCCACGGCTGGATGCGATCACCGCCAAAGCGGCGCATCAACTCGTCTTGAAGCGAGATGTAGAAGCGACTGGAGCCTGGATCGCCTTGGCGTCCGGCGCGCCCGCGCAACTGGTTGTCGATGCGGCGCGCCTCGTGGCGCTCGGTGCCGATGACGTGCAATCCGCCCAGATCATAGACGCGCTCGCGATCTCGCTGGCATTGGCGCACGCGCTCGTACAGCACCTCGGCCCAGCGGTCGGGATAGGCGGTTGTAGGGTCCTCGCCCCGCCGCGCCATCTTGAGCGCCGTATCCCAATCGTGAGAGGGGATCTCGGCGAGATCGATATCCTCCTTGCGGAGCGTATCGCGCGCCAGCCCCTCCGGGTTGCCGCCGAGCAGAATATCGACGCCGCGCCCGGCCATGTTCGTCGCTAGAGTCACCGCCCCGGGGCGGCCCGCCTGCGCGATGATAATCGCCTCGCGTTCGTGGTATTTGGCATTGAGCACGTTATGCTCAATGCCCTGGGCGTTGAGGCGCTTAGAGAGCCGCTCCGAGGTTTCGATGGCCGTGGTGCCCACCAGCACGGGCCGCTGGTCGCGATGCGCCCGCGCGATCTCGCGGGTCACCGCGCGGAACTTAGCGTCCTCGCTCTGGTAGATTTGATCGGGGAGATCCAGGCGGCGATAATAGCGCTCGCTCTGATTGGGGGTCTCGAAGATCGTAACCTCATATTTGCCCATGCCGTATTGGGCTAGCTCCTCGTTGCGCACGCCGGCGAACGCGACGCCCGAATCCTCCGGCGGCACCTCTTTTTCTTCCAGATTGCCAAATTGCGCGCGATATTCGACGTTGGTGGGGAGCACCACCACATCCAGATCGTAGATTTTGCGCAGCTCTTCTTTCTCCGTCTCCGCCGTGCCCGTCATCCCGGCCAGCTTATCGTACATCCGAAAGAAGTTCTGGAAGGTGATGGTCGCGTGGGTCAGTGACTCGCGCTGCACCTTGACGCCCTCTTTGGCCTCGATGGCCTGGTGCAGGCCCTCGGAGTAGCGCCGCCCGTACATCATCCGCCCGGTGAACTCGTCGATGATGATCACCTCGTTGTTGCGGATTACGTACTGCTGATCGCGATGGAAGAATTCCTTGGCTCGCAGGGCGTTATCCAAATAGGGCAACATCCCGGCGTGTTGGGGATCGTAGATGCTTTCATCTTGGGGAATGCTCAAAACGCGCTCGATTTTCGCGATGCCCTCATCGGTCAACATCGCGATTTGGGAGCGCGCGTCCACCTCGTAATCCTGATCGCGGCGCAAGCGCGGCACGATGCCGGCGAAGTGCTGGTAGAGATCGGAGGACTCTTCCGCCGGCCCGGAGATAATGAGCGGGGTGCGCGCCTCATCGATGAGGATGCTATCCACCTCATCGATGATTGCGTAGTGCAGCTCGCGCTGGGTGCATTGGCTGAGGTCGATGGCCATGTTATCGCGCAGGTAATCGAAGCCGAACTCATTGTTCGTGCCGTAGGTGATCTCGGCGTGATAGGCCTCGCGGCGGGTGATGGGCCGCAGGTGTTGAAAGCGGTCATCGGAGGAGGCGTAAGTGGGATCGTAGAGGAACGAGGCGTCATCGGGATGGCCGCCGCTCGATTGGATGACGCTGACGCTCACGCCTAGCGCGTGATAGATCGGCCCCATCCATTGGACGCCATATTTGGCCAGGTAATCGTTGGGGGTGACCAGATGCGCGCCTTGTCCGGTGAGCGCGTTGAGATAGAGCGGGAGCGTGGCGACGAGCGTCTTGCCCTCGCCGGTGCGCATCTCGGTGACCTCGCCCTGGTGAAGGATCATCCCGCCGATCAATTGGACATCGTAGTGGCGGAGTCCAATCGTGCGGCGGCTGGCTTCGCGCACGGCGGCGAACGCTTCGGGAAGAATATCGTCTAATGTCTCGCCTTGGGATCGGCGGGAGCGAAGTTGGTCTGTTTGTTGCTGTAACTCAGCATCCGATAAGGATTGATATTGAGGCTCCAAGGCGGTAATCTCTTGGACGGTCTTTTGTAATCGGGTGATCGTGCGCATGTGCGGATCACCAAAAATTCGTTTGAAAAACGTTCCTACCATATAGTCCTTTCCTCTGGTATTTTTTAAGCCTGACAATTTAACTTTTTATTAGGATTTGGGCACGATGAGCAACCTAAAATTGCCAAGCACTGCACGTATCCATTATACCATAGGCGAAGGGCGGATCAATGTTTTTCGGTTTGAATTTACAAAACTCGGGGAAAACTAACCACTTGGGGGGCTACATGGCTTGACCCCCCGGTGAGGGGGAACACTCCGGGGGGCCATCAGCCAAGGAAAGGAGGAGAGGTACGATGAACCTCTTCACAAGCTCTCAACTACAAACCATATCTAAACCCTATGATAGTCATTTATTGGTTAGAATGTAGTGACGAATGACTAATTTCCGTATGACGTAAATCAGTTAGCCTGGCTAAGAAATAAATAAGAAGTATCGTTTAGTTACATGAGCAGAGCCAGGTGCAACGCCCTTAAACGGAAGGAAAGCCCACGCCTTATGCAAGACGCGCCTGGTGATAAGCCAAAAAGTGCGTTGCACCTCTCGGTTTATCCGCTCCATCTGCTCCATCTGCTCCATCTGCTTCATCTGCTGACTCTTTATTATGAGTAGACCAAGGTGCAACGCACTTGAACTGAAGGAAAGGTAACGCCTCATGCCGTAGATGCCCGGTGATGGGTCTTAAAAGTGCGTTGCGCCTTAAGAGTCAACGGTTACCCTCCGCTTTATCTGCTTCATCTGCTTCATCTGCTGATTCATTTTTTCAACTCTGGATTTTGTGATAAACTGTGGATGTTGCGACAACTCGTCCTAAGACGGTACTCAGCCGCGTAAGGCAAGGCATCACCATGGTAGGCCGAGGATACACTATTTTATTACTTTACTAACTTCTACAATACTAACAATGCTAAAAATGCTAAAAATGCTAAGGAGGCAAAGGATGAACGCGGAAACTAAAGTTGAAGGTCTCAAAATAGAAGAAGACGTCATCGCCGAAGAGGTCAAAATCGAGCAGGGCGGCGCTGAGCATGTCGAGGCCGATAAAGTCCACGTCGAGCAGGGCGGGATTGGTCGCGCGGAGGGGCGGTTCATTGATGTGAAAGATGGCGGCATTGCGCTGGCTATGGGGGAGAACATCACCTTGACGGATGGCGGCATCGGCGTGGCCATCGCGGAGAACATCAAGATGGATGACGGCGTCGCGGTCTTCGCCGCCGCCAAGGAGATCACCGGCGAAGCGACGATTGTCTTCGACCTGCGCGCTGCGGTCGTCGTTGGCGTTGTCCTGGGCGTGGTGCTGGCCCTGATCAAGGTCGTGCTGGATAAATCCGACTAGCAGATCACCAACGTTCCTAAATTTAGCTTATGTCCCTGGCGCCTGAATGGATCGGTAAATA
The DNA here is from genome assembly GCA_046541755.1 of Anaerolineales bacterium. Classification (GTDB taxonomy): domain Bacteria; phylum Chloroflexota; class Anaerolineae; order B4-G1; family SLSP01; genus JAAAOZ01. Next base: position 18,072 of record JBKHCQ010000008.1, read on the forward strand.
TCACATCCTCAAGGAAATCGGCTGTGGCGGCTTTGCGGCCGTCTACAAAGCCTATGATACAGACCTGGGGCGGGAGTTGGCGCTCAAGGTGCTGCATCCCTATTGGTACAGCGACCCCAACTTCGTGATGCGCTTCCGGCGCGAGGCGAAGACGCTGGCCAATCTGCGGCATCCGCATGTGGTCACCGTCTATGACGCCGGGGAGGTCGACGAGCAGCTTTACATCGCGATGGCTTACCTGCCGGGCAACTCGCTGCGGGATCTGCTCAGCGATCTCTCAGTTTTGCCGCTGGAGTTGGCGATCCGTATCTTGCAGCAACTTGCCTCGGCGCTGGACTACGCACATCACAAAGGGGTGCTGCATCGGGATATAAAACCCTCCAACGTGATTTTAGAGGGGCCGGACGAGGCGATTCAGGCGACGTTGTTGGACTTCGGGCTGGTCAAATTGATGCAGGATAGCTCGGCGCTGACCTCGTATGGCAAATTAGTCGGCTCGCCGGAGTATATGGCGCCGGAGCAGGCCAACCCGGATCGCCGGGATGAGGTGGGGGCGGCCGCCGATCGCTACGCCTTGGGCGTCTTGGCCTATCGCATGTTGGCGGGGCGGGCGCCCTTTCCGGGCAACTCCCCCGCCACGCTGAATGCGCACGAGAATAAGCCGGTCCCCCCGCCGCGAAAGTTTCGTCCCGATCTGCCGGAGCGCGTGCAGCAGGCGCTGCTGAAGATGTTGGCGAAATCCCCAGCGGCCCGGTTCCCATCCGCGACGGCGTTTGTCGTCGAGTTGCAGGCGGCCCTGGACGATACGACGCGCCATCAGCAACAGGCCGCGCTCTACGAGAAGTTGCAGGCGGCGGCTGAGCAGGAGGATTGGTCGCAGGTGTTGATGGTCGGCGGGCAGATCGAGGCTATCTCGCCGGGGCGCCGCGATGTAGCGGAGCAGATCGAGCGCGCCCAACAGGCCATCTTCCACCGGTCGCCCTTTCGGACGCCCAAAGCCTTTGCCGCGCGCGCCGCAACTCCCGTGCGTCACAGGCGCTGGCGCTGGTTGGCCGGGGGATTGGCGGCGCTGTTGGTGGTGATCGTTGGCGCGGGGGCGTTGGGATTCTTCCCCGGCGCGGCCGGCGGCCCGCCTCGGAATCCGACGTTGGGCGCGGAGTGGGTGCGGCCCCAGGATGGCATGACGATGATCTACGTGCCGGGCGGCGAGTTCCTGATGGGCGCGGCTGAGTGGCACGACGATGTGCCCATCCACGCGGTGACGTTGGACGGCTTCTGGCTGGATCGCACGGAGGCGACGCAAGCGCACTATCGCCGCTGCGTCGAGGCCGGCGGCTGCGCGACTCTTTCGGCGACGACGCCCTATCGCCCGACGCATCCCGTGGTCGCCGTCACGTGGGATGAGGCGGCGACCTACTGCGCGTGGGCCGGCGGGCGTTTGCCCACGGAGGCGGAGTGGGAGTACGCGGCCCGCAGCGCCGAGCGCCATCGTTACCCCTGGGGCGATGATAAATCGTTCGTGGGGCCGTCGGGCGCGCGCTTAAACTTCTGCGATGCGAATTGCACTGAATCCTGGGCCGACGACGACGTCGATGATGGCTACGCGACGACCGCGCCCGTCGGCTCATTTCCGGCGGGGATGAGTTGGTGCGGGGCCTTCGATTTGGCGGGCAATGTGTGGGAGTGGGTATCCGACTGGTACGGCGAGACCTACTACGCGGAATCGCGCGCGCGCAACCCGACCGGCCCCAGCGACGGGACGTATCGCGTGCTGCGCGGCGGCTCGTGGCAGAGCGACGAATCGAGTGTGCGCAGCAGCTATCGCTATTGGGCCGCGCCGGAGGAGCGGGCGGACCATCGCGGCTTCCGGTGCGTGCTGCCGGTAGAGTAAGTTGTAACGGACGACGATCTCAAATATCTATCAAACACATAGCGGGGCGACGCTTAGGATCCTAAGCGTCGCCCCGCAGCTTCTGTTTTAGGATGGAGATGGAGATGAAGATGAGGATGAAGATGAAGATGTGAATGGCGGTTACCCGATACCGCGCGCCCCGGCGGCCTCTGGATCGAACTCCTCCGGCCAGCGTGTGTGGCGATTGTAGACCGCGCCGGTCAGGGTGGCCTGATCCAAGCGCGCGTTGGTGAAATTCGTCCACAGCAAATTGGCCTTTGTCAGGTCGGCGCTCGTGAAGACCGCCTGCTCCGCGTTGGCGCGCAATAGATTGGCCTCCTCCAGATGCGTCTCCACCAAATTGGCCCACTTGAGATTCGCCATAATCAGATGCGAGCGCAGTAGCGTCGCCCCGCGCAAATCCGCGCCCGGCAAGTTAGCGCCCCCCAATTCCACCTGATGCATGTGCGCGTAGCTCAACTCGATCCATCCCATATTGGCGCCCACCAGCGTCGCGTGCGTCAGCGTCGCCCCGATGAGACTGGCGCCGGTCAGATTCGCGCCGCTGAGATCCGCGCCGGCTAAGTTGACATCGATCAGTTTCGCCTCCACCAGATGGGCGTGGGTCAAGTTGGCGCCTTCCAGAGAGACCTCCGGGGCCTCGGAGGTGATCAGTTCGGCCTTGTAGAGCATCTGGATGATCTCCCCGCGTTCATTCCCGTTGAGATGTGGCAGGACGGCTAACGTCCGCGCCTGGATCAATTGGTTCAGGCCGGGGACGGCCAATCGTTCCTCGGGGAAGATCAGCGGCGTGATCCACTGCTTGAACGCCGCGAGTGAGGTTTGGGGCGGCTGTTTTTGGGAAACGGCGGCCGGAACTGTGACCTCGCAGTAGGTGTTGAACGGCTCCCCGCTGGCCTGGATGCTGACTCGGTTGAGGTTATCTAAGAGTTCGGCGTGGAGCATAGCCCGCGTTTGGGTGTCCTCGACGGAGCTGGCGTGGGTGAGGTTCTCCACCAAGCGCTGTCGGAGGCCGAGGATGTGTGGTTTTTCTGGGTGATCCTCCCCCAACGCCTCGAGTAGGTTATGGATGCCCTGGGTGTAGTAGGCCAGGAGGGCCTTGGTTTTCATAGTGTGCCTCCCAAATGATGATGTGATTCACTACGCCTATTATATCAGATTTGGACCAGTTTTTGGCGGAGCTGTACGATGTTCTTGCGGATGGGCGGCAGGCGGATGAGAAGCAGGATGCCCAAGATCACAGCGTAGCGGATCGACCGGTGGGGCGTTTTGGAGAGCCACAGCACGTGGAGGATGTCCAAGGTCGCTGCCAGATAGACGCCGCGTTGCAGCCAGCGCCAGCGCTGGCCCAGGCGCTGCTGCCAGCGGCGCGTGGAGGCGAGGGCCAGCGCCAGCAGGATGAGGAAGGCGGCGAATCCCACAATCACGTAGGGCTGCGAGACTATCGCGCGCCAGATCTGGCCCCAGGCGAAGCCGTAATCCCAACCGATGAAGATCAGCAAGTGCAGCGCGACGTAGAAGAAGGTATATAATCCCACGGTGCGACGCGCCCGCATGGCCTCGCGCCAGCCGGTCAGGATGTGGATCGGCGTGCAGGCGAGCGTGATCAGCAGGAGATAGAGGCCCGTTCGACCTGTGCGGGTGAGCATCTCAGCGATGGGGGCGACGAAGAAATCCCCGCGCGCGTATTGCCACGCCGCGTGGGCGATTGGCGCCAGCGCGCCCGCGTGGATTGCCGCGCGACGCCAGCGGCGGGAGGGGGCGCTGGCCATCAGTAGTACCACTTTCGCGCATCTAAGTCGGGGTAGAGATCGCTGACCTCCTCGGCATACCCGTTGAAGTACAAAGTCTCGCGGCGTCCCGCCTCGCCGATGCGCCGCTCGGTGGCCTGGGACCAGCGGGGATGATCGACCTCCGGGTTGACGTTGGCCCAGAAGCCGTACTCGTGGGGGCCGACGGCCATCCATAGCGAGGTGGGCATCTCCTCCACCAGCTCGATCTTCACGACGGCCTTGATGCTCTTGAAGCCGTACTTCCAGGGCACGACCAAGCGCGCGGGCGCGCCGTTCTGCGGCGGCAGCGATTTGCCGTAGAGGCCGGTCGCCATCAGCGTCAGATCGTGCATTGCCTCATCTAACCGCAACCCCTCGAGATAGGGCCAAGGGTAGGGAAGGTTTTGCTGGCCGGGCATGTGCTCTGGATCGTAGACGCTCTGGAATTTGACGTAGTGGGCCTGCGATAGCGGCTCGACCTCTTTGAGCAGACGGGCCAGCGAAAATCCCAGCCAGGGAATGACCATCGACCAGCCCTCGACGCAGCGCAGGCGATAGATGCGCTCCTCGGTCTCGAACCGACGAAGGTCGTCCAGATCGAAGGTTTGGGGATTGTGTACCAATCCGCCGACTTCGATTTGCCATGGCGAGGTGGGAAAATCCTCGGCCATGCGGGCCACGGCTTCTTTGCCGGTGGAGAATTCGTAGTAATCGTTGTAGTTTGTGATGGCTTTGTATGAGGTCGCGGGATCGCCCAGCTCATCGGTGAGAGCTGATTCGTCGGCTGCGGCCGGCGGCACCTCCGGGGCGGGCGTCGCCGGCGAGGTTTGACGGCCACACGCGGCCACCACCAGCGCACTGGCGGTCAGCGCGCCAGCGCCCTTCAAAAATCGGCGGCGAGAGATATAGAGATGTTCCGGCGTGATCTCTGAGGATGTAATTTTCTTCACGTTCTTGCCTCCTACGGTATTTTGTCATAATGATAGGGGAATTAATCATATTATATACTATTTTAACTTCTAAATCCACTCTGGTTCTGTCAGTTGACAATTTCCACTTTAGCTCTACTATAACACTGTATCATTCACTACACCTTTGAAGGAGGTATTTGACATGCGGAAGTATCTGTTTGCTTTAATGACGTTGTTGTTGGTGGCGGCGATGGGGTTGACGGGCTGCGGCGGTGAGGCCGACCTGGGCACGGAAGAAAATCCCATCATCTGGGCCTTCGTTCCCTCTGGTGAGACCCAGACCGTTACCACCGGGGCCGAGGAGTTGAGCGCGCTCTTGACCGAAGAGACCGGCTTGTACTTCGAAGTTTTGATCACCACCGAGTACGCCGGCGCTGTCGAGGCCATGTGCGCAGACCCGGCCGAGGCCCAGATGGGGTCTCTGAACACCTTCTCCTACATCTTGGCGAATGAGCGTTGCGGCGTTGAGGCTGAATTGGTCGCCGTGCGCTATGGCAGCCCCACCTACAATGGCCAGATCATCGCCAACGTCGATAGCGGCATCCAGTCCCTTGAGGATCTCGAAGGCGCGACCTTCTGCCGCGTTGACCCGCTCTCCACCAGCGGTTGGATCATCCCCATGCTGACGATGCGCGCTAATGGCATCAATCCCGATACGGATATTGAAGTTGTAGATGCTGGCAGTCACGACGCTGTGGCCGCCGCCGTTTACAGCGGCGATTGCGACGCTGGCGCGACCTTTGTCGACGCTCGCGGCAACATCGAGGAAGATAATCCCGACGTCATGGATGTGGTGCAGGTGATCGCTACCACCGCCGATATTCCTAACGATGGCGTGCAGTTTATGCCGGGGATGGATGAAGAGTTGAAGACCACGATTATCGATGCCCTGCTGGCCATTTCGGAGACTGAAGAGGGCAAAGACGCGCTGGACACGGCCTATAGCTGGGCCGGGCTGGAGAAGCATGGCGATGACTTCTATGATCCCTTCCGTCAGGTTCTGGAAGCCTCTGGGATGAGCATCCAGGATCTTCAGGACTAACCGAGACTACAGGATTAACGAAGAGGAACAACCTTCACAACAAGGGGGGCATTCGTGTCCCCCTTTCGCTCTAGTTAGGAGGCGAAATGCTTGAGGTCAAAAACTTGACCAAAATCTACGATGATGGCACGGTAGCATTGCGGAATGTCAGTTTTACCGTGAACGAGGGCGATTTCCTAGTTATTATCGGTCTCAGCGGCTCCGGAAAATCGACATTACTGCGGTGCATTAACCGTCTTGTTGAACCTACCGAAGGACAGATTTTGTGGAAGGGCAAGGACATCACCCAGGCGAATCAGACGGAGTTGCGGCACTTCCGGCGCAGAATCGGAATGGTCTTCCAGCAATTCAACTTGGTAAAGCGCTCTAAGGTGATCACCAATGTTCTCAGTGGCCGCTTAGGCTACGTGAAGCAATCGCATAGTTTATTCTACCGCTTCCCCCGCAAGGATCGGCAACGGGCTTGGGATGTGATGGAACGGATTGGCATTGCGGATCAAGCGCACAAGCGGGCCGACGAGTTGAGCGGCGGGCAGCAACAGCGGGTGGGCATCGCGCGCGCGTTGATGCAGGAGCCAGAGATCATCCTGGCCGACGAGCCGGTCGCCAGCCTTGATCCTGTTCTCGCGCACTCGATCCTGCAACACTTGGAAGCTCTAAATCAAGAGGATAATATGACGATCCTCTGTAGTTTGCACTATTTGGATCTGGTGCAACGCTATTCCTCGCGTGTCATCGGGCTGCGCGCCGGCGAGCTTGTCTATCGCGGCACCCGCGAGGATATCCGCATGATGACCGATGAGCAATTTAAGGATATTTACGGTCAAGAGGCGGAGCGCGTCGGCAGCGGCCTCGAAGGGACGATAGGAGGTTAAGATGCCTAATCACAGAAATAATCAAAAAGAGAACCGCCCTAGCCTGGTCCCCGCACCGGCTGCCGGTATTGCATCCCTGATCATACCTGGTCTGGGTCAGGTATTGGCGCGCGAGGTAAATCGGGGCCTGGTTTTGTTGGGATCTATTATCAGCATCATTGGCTTACTGGCCTGGCGCGTTACGCTCCTGGCCAGCCGGATCACCGGCGGCCCCTGGGATCAGTTTGTCAAGGCCCTGGACCGTCGTCCTTTTTTCATCGGACTTATGGTCGGTGGTACGGCCATTCTCTGGCTCTGGAGTGCTTGGGATGCCTATCGTCTGGCGCAAGCGGAAGAAGAAGTCAAGAGGAGCATCGCGATCTTCTTCTTGATTTTGGTTCTGTTCTTCGCTTTGGGGTGGCAGATTGGCCAGATCGATATGTATAAGGCGGCGACTGAGTTGTCGGACACGCTGCCGATTCTCACCAAGGTGTTATGGCCCTGGGAGGCTGCATTCACGCGGGATGAGAGGGTCGTTAAGGCCGAGGCGCCGATTATGATCCCCTGTGAGGAGGGGGAGGAACTGCCGGAGCCGCCGGAGTATGTACCCGGTGAGCCTCACGTCCAGGTGGAGCCGAGATGCGGCGAGATGACCCGTCAGGATGAGAACTACGAGAAGATCCCCGGTACCATCATCACAATCACGGCCCGGGATTTTGAGCCGAATGAGGAAGCGGAGGTCTGGTGGAAGAATCCCATCGGCGATGAGTACCGTCTCTTGGAAGATGGCCAGCCGGTCGTCACGCGCACGGATGCGCAAGGCAATTTTGAGATTCAAGTGCCCTTGCCCTACCGCTCCATCCCGACGAGCGCCGTCGGCGCCCAGATCTTCGAGATCCAGGTGCGCCAGATCTTCGTCATCGGCGGCCCGCAGCCCAGCGATCCGCTGCTCCAGACCGTTGAGCGGATGATCGAGACGATCTTCTTAGGCATGATGGCGACGCTGTTCGGGATTATCTTTGCGCTGCCGGTGAGCTTCCTGGCGGCCAAAAACCTGATGGCGGGGTCGTGGTTCACGTTGGGCGTCTATTACGTCGTGCGCACGATCCTCAACATCGTGCGCTCCATCGAGCCGCTGATCTGGGCCATCATCGCCACGCAGTGGATCGGTCTGGGGCCGTTCGCCGGCATCATCGCCCTGACGGTGCATACCGTCGCCGCGCTGGGTAAGCTTTACTCCGAATCCATCGAGAGCATCGATCCCGGCCCCATCGAGGCGATCCACGCGACCGGCGCCACGCGCCTACAGACGATTATGTACGCCGTGATCCCGCAGATGATCCCGCCCTTCGTCTCCTTCTCCATCTACCGCTGGGACATCAACGTGCGCATGTCCACCGTCATCGGTTTGGTGGGCGGCGGCGGCATCGGGTTTATTCTCATCCAATACATCCGCCTCTTCCAATTCCGCTCGGCCGGTATCGCGGTTTGGTTCATCGCCATCACCGTTGCGATTTTGGACTACGTGAGCGCGGAGATTCGCGAGCGTTACGTGTAACCTTTCGAGTCGCGCATTAGAACGATCAAGGCGCAACGAGCGTTTGTAATAGGAAAGTGCGTTGCGCCTTTGTTATTTCGAGCTAATTTGCGGATTTGACTTCATGTCTATTTGCCGTATAATGTGGGTTGGGCATGTGACTTGAGAAAGGGGGAGAGCGAAGGGTGCGGTATGAGGTTGATAGTTTTAGGCCCTCACGCTCGATTCAAGTCCATACTTTTCTTTTTTTTAAGCTGAAGTTTAAGCTGAAGAAGGAGGAAGCAAAATGAAACTTTGTAAAAAATTCCTGACGTTGAGTTTGTCCCTTGTGTTGTCCGCGTTGCTGCTGGCGCTGGTCTTGCCGGCGGCGGCTGCCCCTGGCGCGCCAGATGCGGCCGCGAGCTTGTATAAAGAGGCCACGCCGCCCTCTGGAAGTGAGGTCTCCTTTGGGGATACTATCACCTACACGGTCTACATCACGCCCAGTGAATCGACGATCCAAGGGTTACCCATCTACTTCCGTGATGATCTGGTGCCTGAGTTGAAATGGCAGGGCTTTGTCGGGGATCACGACGGCTTCGGCTGGGATGCTGCCACGCGCGCCATCACCAGCACGCAGTTGATGACGACCACGGCGCCAATGTCGGTGACCTTCACCGCTGAGGTTCGCGCCTTGATGGGCGAGACGGGCGGGATGGTCGTTCCCATCCGCAACGTTGCGGGGCTGTGCACAGATCCTGACCAGTCGGTTCACCTGTGTTTCGAGCAATCTAACGTTGTCGAGCACGAGACGATGACCCTCTACGTTATCTACCTGCCGCTGGTCACGCGGAATTTCTCCGGCGTCACCGCGCGTTAATCGCCTGTAGTTGTCGTAAGCGTAGCAAAAGCAGAGGCCGGCTCCCTTAGGGAGCCGGCCTTTT
>JBKHCQ010000009.1:0-25668 GCA_046541755.1 Anaerolineales bacterium
ATCTGCTCTATCTGCTGATTAAGAGTGGTCTTGGAAAAAGTGTCCGGTAGCTAGAAACCACTTTACAACTACGCAAGTATCTACGACGAGGTTTTTCATCGACTATCCCTTGCTTCCCGGACCAGCTTGCTGCTATCTTCGAAGATCCCGAACTCTTGACGAAGACGCTCTCGCCGCTCATCCATCATCTTTGCTAGCGTTTCTCGATCTGGTTGTTGAGGACGCAGAATAATCTCCCAACCTCGACGTGTCATTTCCCATTTTCCCCCAACGGGCAGTAACTCCCGAGGAATAAAGATGCCATCCTGAGCAATCAACGTTCGGAAAGTCATATTTCTCACCTCCAATACTTCTCTACCTTGAATCCATGTAGCATAGGGGGTAGGGAGCGGCAAGTACTGGAAGATGGAGAGCAACGCTTATTCCGGCGTGACGCGCTGGACGTAGACGGCCTCGCCGGCGCGGATCTGGACGATGGGCACGGCCTTGAGGGGGTTGTGTTGCTCATTGAAGGTGATACGGCCCGTGATGCCCTCGAAGGGCTGCGACATCATTGCCTCTGCGACTAAGTACGGATCGGTGACGGCGCCGGCTTCCTCCATCGCGGTGAGCAGCAGGTTGGCGGCGTCGTAGCCGAGCGTCGCCAGCGCGTCCGGCGCGACGATGTAACTGGCCTCGTAGTGCGCGATCCATTGTTGGATCACGGCGCTCGGCTCGGTGGGGACGTAGTGGGTGGTGAAGTAGGCGCCGCTCAAGTGATCCATCGCTAACGCCGGCGAATCCCAGCCATCGCTGCCGATGAGCACGGCGTTGATACCGTAGGTCTTGGCCTGGACGGCGAGGGTGTTCATTGTGTTGTAGTAACCGGGCAGGTAGAGGATATCCGGGTTGGCGATGCGCACGTCATCCAGCAGATCGAAGTAACTCTCTTGATCGCGCTCGTAGCTTTCCCGCATCACGATTTCGCCGATATTCCCCGCCCTGAAGTGCTCTATGAACGCCTCCGCCAAGGTGTTGCCGTAGGTGCTGCCCTCGGCGTAGAGCACGGCGGCGGTCTCCGCCCGCAGCGTGGAGAGCGCGAAGGTCGCTGCTGCTTGCCCTTGCCAGGCATCGGTGAAGGGGACGCGAAAGACCAGCGGGCGCACCTCGCCGTCGGCATTTAACGTCAGGCCCTCTTCGACTGTGGCCGGGCTGATTTGGAGAACGCCCTCGCTGATGGTGAGGCGCGCCACGGCCTTCGACGCCCCGGCGCATACTCCGCCGATGATGAACTGCACCCCCTCATCTGAGATTGCCGCCTCGGTGACATTGTACGCGGTGAGGGCATCGCATTGGCTATCCAAGCGGATCACCTCGATGGGATGGCCTACCACGCCCTCGCGCTGATTCCACTCTTCCACCGCCAGTATCACGCCGTTGCGCGTAGATTGCCCTAGCGATTGAAAATCCCCGCTGAAGGGGCCGACGACGGCGAGTTTCACGGTGGCGGGCGCCTCGGTCTCTGCTGCGCCCAGGCAGGCGGGGAGCAGGAGCAGCGCCGCGAGCAGCAGATTGCGCCATCCCTGGAATAGCCTAACAAAGAAAGGCGGGAGGTATCGCCTCCCGCCTTGGCTCTTGAAGATCTCGAATGGATCACCCGCCAAGGTACGCCTCTTGCACGCGGGGATTGGCGGCCAACTCTTGCGCCGGCCCTTCCAATACCAGCCGCCCGGTTTCTAACACGTAGGCGCGATCGGCGATGGAGAGCGCCATCTGCGCGTTCTGCTCCACCAGCAGGATGCTGGTGCCGTGGGCGTTGATCTCCTCGATGATGGCGAAGATCTCATCCACCAGCAAGGGGGCCAGGCCCATGGACGGCTCATCGAGTAACAGCAGTTCCGGCTCGGACATCAGGCCCCGGCCCATTGCCAACATCTGCTGCTCGCCGCCGGAGAGCGTCCCGCCCAACTGATTTAGCCGTTCCTTGAGGCGGGGGAAGCTCCGATACACTCGTTCCAGGCTCTTCTTGATGCCTTTAGCGTCGGAGCGGGTGAACGCGCCCATATCCAAGTTCTCCCTCACCGTCAGCGGGGCGAAAATTTGACGGCCTTCCGGCACGTGAACTACGCCCAGCTTGACGATGTCATGGGCCGGCGTCTTGGTGATCTCTTCTTCCTTGAACTTGATGCTGCCCGCGCGCGCGCGTACGATGCCGGAGATGGCATTCAGCGTGGTGGATTTTCCCGCGCCATTAGCGCCGATCAGGGTGACGATCTCCCCCTTCTCCACATGGAAGGAGATGCCTTGCAGCGCGTGAATCGCACCATAGTAGACGTGTAGATCATTAACCTCTAATAACATCGTTGACCTCCTCCGTTGCGCGAGTGCCTAAGTAAGCCGCAATCACTTTCGGGTTGTTGCGGATTTCGTCCGGTGTGCCGCATGCGAGGATCTGTCCGAAGTCGATGACGGTCATCCATTCGCAGATGCCCATCACTACACGCATTTGGTGCTCGATAAGGAGCACGGTCAGGTCAAAGCGGTCGCGGATGAAGTCGATTAACTTCATCAACTTCACGATCTCGCCGGGGTTCATCCCGGCGGCCGGTTCATCCAACAGGAGCAACTCCGGCTCCGTGGCCAGCGCGCGGGCGATTTCCATGCGTCGTTGTTCGCCGTAGGGCAGATTAGCGGCTATCGTATCTTGATATTTCTCCATGCCGAAGACGTTCAGGAATTCCCGCGCCCGCTCCGTCATCTCTTTTTCGCCCATATCAAAACGCGGCGACCGCAGCACCCCATCGAAGATGTTGTAACTGGCATGGGGATGATAGGCGACGCGGACATTATCTAACACGGTCAAGTTAGGAAAGATGCGGATATTCTGGAAGGTGCGCCCGATCCCCAATTGGGTGATCTCGTGCGCGGGCAGATCGGTGATGTTGTGATCTTTGAAGATGATGCTGCCGGAGCTGACGGGGTAGATGCCGGTGATCATGTTGAAGATGGTTGTCTTGCCGGCGCCGTTCGGCCCAATGAGTCCGACGAGTTCGCCTTGTTTGATTTCTACGTTGAAATCATGGACGGCGCGGAGGCCGCCGAAGAATTTCGTCAGGCCGTCGATTTTTAAGATGGTGGGGTTATTATTCTGTGACATCGTCTGACTCCTCTGAGCTCGCGCTCCCCTTATCCTCTTTATTTTCTGCGGATGGCTTGCTTGGCGCGGGACGTTTCAGGAATCCAATCTCGCTGGTCCCCATAATCCCCTGCGGACGGAATAGCATCACGAACAGGAGGATCAGAGGATAGATGACGTACCGCCAGTCGATCCACTCGGCGGGCAGGACGCGCAGCCCCTCTAGGAGCATCACGAAGACGTAGGCGCCCATCGTTGTGCCCGTCATGCTCCCGACGCCGCCGAAGACGACCATCACAAACGGGTCGATGGACTTCAGCCAGGTGAAATTCGAGGGATGCAGGAAGGCGTACAGATGTGAGTACAATCCGCCGGCCAGTCCGGCGTAGGCGCAGCCGATGGTGTAAGCCAACAGTTTGTAGCGATAGGTGTTGATGCCCATCGTCTTCGCTGCTGTGGGATCATCCCGAACGGCTAAGATGGCGCGTCCGGTGCTCGAATAGATGAGGTTTCGCATCACGATGAGCGCGATCGTCACACACGCGAGCACCCAGGGCCAGGTGGTCAGTTCGGGGATCGCGACCATGCCGCGCGCGCCTTTCATCGTGGGAATCAGTCGATCGGCGTTGTTGAAGAAGACGTAGGTCATCACACCAAAGCCCAGCGTGGCGATACAGAGGTAGTCGTAGGTCAGGTTCAGGAGCGGGAGGCCGACGAGGAATCCGATGATTGCGGCAAAGATGGTGCCAATCACCAACGCGAGGGCGAAGACCACCTGCAGTGAGATCGCCGGCGGGAAGATGTTCAGCACAGCGGGCGCGACGGCCAGGACGCCTTGGCGTACCAACCACCCGCTTCCGCCGCCAACAACGACGAGGATGGCGCCCACGATGAGAATGGTTCCCGTGGTGAGCAGTACCGAGGCCTCGAACGGCGAGAGCATTTCCTCCAACTCTTTACGCAGCCGCTTGCGCCGATGGCCAATATCCAAATAGTTGATGGCCGCTATGGCCAAGATAAAGCCCACCTCGATGCCCAACGCGCCGGCCAATGCGCCGGCCTGGCTGCCGCTCCACTGCGTCACCCAATCTTTGGTGACCAAAGCGGATGAATAAGCGCCGATGCCATAAAACGCGGCTTGCCCGATGGCGAACAGGCCCGCGTAGCCATATTTCATATTCAGTCCCAGCGCCGATATGGCTAAGATTGTCCCGGCCATAAGGACCCCCTGCCAATACTCGTTGAGCCATCCTCGTGTGAAGGCTAATTGCACCACGATGCCCACGATCAAGATAAATAATATAACCTGGAGCCATGTGGGTAAGGAACGGAGTTTCATGTTACTTGACCTCCTCGAATGGATCGCCAAAGATGCCGGTCGGTCGGATAAGGAGCATCGCGATCAATAAGAAAAAGGCAACGCCATCCTTTAAGGTCGATCCCAAGGGGACGTAGCCGACGGTCATCGCTTCGACGAAGCCCATAATCAGCGATCCGACGAAGGCGCCGGGGATGCTCCCGATGCCGCCGATGACGGCGGCCACGAAGGCCTTGAGGCCCGGTTGCAGGCCCATAAAGGAGAAAATTTGGGGATAGGCGGTGGCATACAACATCGCGGCCGTGCCGGCCAGCGCCCCGGTCAGCGCAAAGGTGGCGCCGATGACGGCGTTGACGTTGATGCCCATCAGCCGAGCGGTGTTCTTGTCGAAGGCGCTGGCGCGCATCGCCTTGCCGATTTTGGTGCGCCCGACGATGTATTGCACGCCCAGGAAGTAGGCGATGGAGACGCTGGCGATGACTAACTGGATGTTGGTGAAGGTCACGCCGCCCACGTTCCATGTCACTAACTCGAAGGGACGTTCAAAAGAGATATAATCAGGACTAAAAACGAATTTAAGCGCCGTGAAGTATTCCAAAAAGATGGACATTCCTAACGCGGTGATGAGGGCCGCGATGCGGGGCGCGTCGCGCAATGGCTTGTAGGCCACGCGGTCGATGATCACGGCCAAAAAGACGCAGGATATTGTAGCCAACACAAGCGCCGGGATAAAAGAAAATCCATAGCGCGTGATGCCGAAGTAGGAGACAAACGCTCCGACCATAAACACATCGCCATAGGCGAAGTTGATGAGCTTCACGACCCCGTAGACGAGGGTATAGCCCACGGCGATCATCGCGTAGACGAAACCGAGCTGTAGTCCGTTGAGCGACTGTTGGGCGAAGGTGGTTGGGTTCTCGACGATCATGCCCCTGACGACCCAGATAACCACCCCGGCTATACCGGCTAAGATGCCCCAACTTAGGGCTTTGAGGATCCATTTAACAACATCGTTGTCTTTCATACGTAATTTTTCTCCTTAGAGCCTCTGGTGCGCGGTGGGAAATTTATCCTATGTGCTGATCTGGCGTCCCGCAATCTGCAGAAGCTCTTTTCATCAGGAAGGATTGGGGTTCATCTAGAAAATGAGCGAGGAGGGAACATCGCTGTCCCTCCTCGCTGATGGTCAATGGCGAACTAGGGGGCGACGAATTTGACGAACTCGATAGCGCCGCCGGTGACGTGGTTGATGGCCGCGGTCTTCTGCGGATCGCCATACTCATTGTAGACGATGCTGCCGGCGACGCCTTCATACTCGATGTTCATCAGGAAGTCCTTCACAATGGCAGGATCGTCTGATCCGGCCTCAGAGATAGCTTGTAGTAGCACCCGGGTGGCGTCGTAAGCAAGAGCGGCCAGCGCATCGGGCGGCGCGCCGAACTCAGCTTCGTAGTTGTCCACGAAGTTCTGCACGATGGGGCGCGGGTCGGCGGGTGAGTAGTGGTTGCTGTGATAGCCGCCATCGACAGCTTCTAAATCCAGCAGCGGGGAATCCCAGCCATCGGCGCCTTGCAAAACCGCGTCGATGCCCTTCTCTTTGGCCTGTTTGGCGATGACGTTGACTTTGTTGTAGTAGTCGGGCAGGAAGAGGACGTCAACATCGGCGTCCGCGATCTTGGTCAGTAGGGCTGAGAAGTCGGTATCCTCTTTGGTGTAGGCCTCAAAGACCAGTACCTCGCCGCCCATCTCCTCGAAGGACTCCCGGTAGTACTCGGCCAAGCCGCGCACGTAGTCGTTGCCGACGTCGTAGAGCACCGCCGCCGTCTCCGCGCCGAGATCGTTGATGGCGAAGGAGGCGTTCACCTCGCCCTGGAAGGGGTCTAAGAAGCAGGCGCGGAAGATGAACTCCTTGTTGGAGCCATCCTCGTTGATCGTCACCTGGGGGTTGGTGGAGGTGGGGCTGATCTGGAGCACGCCGGAGGGGTTGGCGATCTCGGAGATGGGGATCGAGGCGCTGGAGCAGACGGCGCCCAGGATGAATTTGTGATTATCCTGGTTGATGGCCTTATTGGCGACATTGGCGGCCTCTTGCGCGTCACATTTGGTATCGCCCAGTGTGGTCTCGATCTCCCAGCCAGCGGCGCGGGCTTCGTTGAAAGCTAAATCTACGCCGTTGGAACTGGATTCACCAAAGGTCTTCACGTCACCGCTCATCGGGAATAGTTTAGCGACGCTAATCGCGAAGTCAGGGGCCGCCGGGACGGGCACACCGCCCTCTTCTTCTTCAGTCGGGGTCTCGGCTGATTCGCCAGGAGGCGCCACGAATTTCACGAACTCAATTTGACCGCCTGTGATGTGGCTGATCGCGGCTTTCTTAATCGGATCGCCGTACTCATCGAAGCGGATGTCGCCGGCGATGCCTTCGAACTCGATGGCCGCCAGCGTGTCCTTCACCACAGCGGGATCGTTCACCCCGGCGTCTTCAATCGCTTGGAGCAGCACGTTGGTGGCGTCGTAGGCCAGCACAGCCGTGAAGTCTGGATCCATATCATACTCTTCCTGGAACGCGCTGACGAAATCCTGTACAATGGGGCGCGGATCGTAGGGGGAGTAGTGGTTGCTGAAGTAGGCGCCATCCACGGCTTCCAGATCGAGGTCGGGGGAATCCCAACCATCGGCGCCGAGCATGATCGCCCCAATGCCCTTTTCCTTGGCCTGTTTGGCAATCACGTTGACCTTGTTGTAGTAATCGGGCAGGAACAACACATCGGCGTCCGCCTCCGCGACCTTGGTCAACAGCGCTGAGAAGTCGGTATCTTCCTTGGTGTAGGCCTCGAAGACGGGCACCTCGCCGCCCAGTTCCTCGAAGGAGGCCTTGTAGTACTCGGCCAGACCCTTGACGTAGTCATTGCCCACATCGTAGAGCACGGCCGATGTTTGCGCGCCCAACTCTTCCATAGCGAAGACCGCGTCCACCTCACCCTGGAAGGGATCTAAGAAGCACGCGCGGAAAATATACTCCTTGTTGGAGCCATCCTCGTTGATCGTCACCTGCGGATTGGTCGAGGGGGGACTGATCTGCACGACGCCGGCAGAGTTAGCAATCTCTGAAATCGGGATCGAGGCGCTGGAGCAGACGGCGCCGACGATGTAGTTGACATTATCCTGGTTGATGACCTTGTTGGCGACATTGGCGGCCTCTTGCGCGTCGCACTTGGTGTCGCCGATGATGAATTCGACCTCGCGGCCGAGCACGCCGCCCTGAGCGTTCCACTCATTGATGGCCATTTCGACGCCGCGCTTGGTGCCTTCACCGAAGGTCTTCACATCACCGCTCATTGCGGCTAACATCGCGATCCTGATGGGTTCTCCGGTCTCTTCCGTTGCAGGCTCCTCCGCCCCGGTCTCGCCTTCTCCCGCCGGCGCTTCGGTCGGCTGAGTGTCGCCACAGCCTGCGATGATTCCCAAGATCAGGGACAAAATCACAGCCAAACTGAGAAATCGCATCGCTTTCATCTTTCTCCTCCTAACTGATTGGAACTTTAGTTGATATGGCCTGGGACATTAAAAATGTCTCAGTCGACAATAACATTGGTTCGTTCGATAGCATCACCTCCTTAAGAAA
The DNA here is from genome assembly GCA_046541755.1 of Anaerolineales bacterium. Lineage (GTDB taxonomy): Bacteria > Chloroflexota > Anaerolineae > B4-G1 > SLSP01 > JAAAOZ01. The sequence continues at coordinate 8,059 of JBKHCQ010000009.1, forward strand.
CTTGAAACTTGAAACTTGAAAAGTTTTTGATCGGTACAGGCAATATCCTCATCAAGCTGTAAAGGCTACCTGAATTTTGGGTTGATCGATGACGTACAGAATAGCGCTTGACATTGCAATCGCCAACAAGCTCGTGATAATAAAGAGCCAATTGGGGTTGCCATCCGTCGTTGCTTGGGGAAATAAGATCAAAAAGCGAACAATAGCATTCATCCCTTGCACAAAGATGCACAGCGTCAAAGCCCACCGCTTAAGCGTCAACATCGCCCAGGCTATAAACATAAACAAAGCCCCCGGGGCGAGAAGCAGGAGGGGATTCGCGAAGAGAATATCCGGCGGCAGCAAAAACGCGGGGATAAATTGCAAGAGTGCGACAAGTGTGACAATTTGAGGGCGTGACTTTTCCATTGATGATCCTCCTTGCGACAAGTATAGAAACTCAACGTGATAAATGATGTTCAAAGATTTCTAAATTCGACAAAATGTCTGGGGCAGGGATGTCAGGAAATACTAAAACTCAAGAGAGTTTCGAGAGAAGATGTACCTCTTCGGAAGTTCAGCTTTAATCGAGTGATGTTACCTTTATTCATCACCTCCTTGGTGGGTCGGATGTCGTTACGGGTTGGATAGCCTTGCGTAGATCTTTTAGGCGTGGGAACGTACCCCCCTTATTAGGGCATTTGTCACGTTTCCCCCGTGAACATCCTCATATAGCTTTAAATTTTAACTAAGTTTATCTAACTGTCAAATTTGACGCTGAGGGGGCAAACGAAGCGGTCCAAGATGTCTGAGATTCACGAGGTTGCGCGCTAAACAATTGATCGCCCACATCAACCTCCACTAACCTCCGCTTCGTTTGCCCCTCGATTGTTGGGTTGACAAAGTCCCTATCTGCGTTACAATAGCGAGGCCTATATTAAAGATGGCGATGAAGGCCGCAACGAGGCGGCCTTTTTAATTGAGACACAAGCTCATTTATGAGGCTCGATCTCACTCATTGAAACACAAGCTTAACCAGGCAAAAGAAGGCTAACGGAGGATTTTAAAAGTATGGAAGGTTTAGAATTAAAGGCAACTCCTCGGGATGTCATCGGGAAGAAGGTGAAACGATTGCGTCGCGAGGGCATTGTCCCAGGCATTATTTACGGTCACGGCATTGATCCGATACCTGTGCAATTTGATAGTATGGAAATCGAGCAGACGATCAGCAAGGCTGGATCTAGCACCACGGTGCAGGTTCGCGTCGAAGGCGAGAAGAGCGAACACCTCACCATTTTCCGCGATGTGCAATATGATCCGATTCGACGCAATGTCATCCATCTGGATCTCCAAGCGCTGCGCGCGGACGAGACGGTGCGTGTACCGCTGACCGTGACGATGGTCGGCGAAAGTCCGATGGAAGAGGATCCCGATGCGATTGTATTGCAGACCCTCAACGAGTTGGAGATCGAGGCTTTGCCGCACGCGCTTATTCCCTACATCGAGGTCGATATCTCGACCTTGACCGAGATCGGGCAATCGATCACGGTCGCCGATTTGGAACCGCCCGAAGGCATCATCATCCTCAACGATCCCCACGATAGCATCGTGCAGGTCAGCTACGCTGAGGAAGAGGTGCTCGAAGAGGAGACGGAGATTCCGGAGTTCTTGGGCGAAGTCGAGGTCATCGGCGAAGCGCCAGAAGAGGGCGAGGAGATGGCGGAAGAAGGGGAAGCTTCGGAATAGGCGTCGTTTACCAGAGATCCGCGTTCCGCTCTTATATCGGAACACCGAGAGATACACAACAAGGGCCGGAGATTCTCCGGCCCTTGTGTTATAGATGTGTTCTCAGCCAGGTACGTAATGCACGGGAGCGACGGCTGATCGTCGGAAGGCATCCCGCCGCTCATCCGCGGGCGCAGGCGGCGCAAGCTCGTTTTTTTCCTGCGATCAAGCGTCACACCTCGTAATGCAGTGTTGGATGAAAGCGGTAGGCTATAAGAAAAAGGGGGCCGAGATCCAATCGGCCCCCTTAGCTTATGTTACTTGATTGGCCAACCAGCCGCCAATATCAGGAGATGCTGTATCACGCCAGACTTTGTGACGCTCCTTAATCCTACTCTTCAATCCTACGCTTCCTCTGCCTTCGACTTCTCGATAATCTCCTGTGCCAGATGCGTGGGCACAATCGCGTAGTGTGAGAATTCCATGTTGTAGATGCCGCGTCCCTGCGTAATGGCGCGGAGATTCGTCGCGTATTGCTGCATTTCGGCCAGCGGCCCCAGCGCCGTGATGATGGCCTTCTGGGGGGCCTGCTCCATGCCCTGCACCCGCGCGCGGCGCGTGTTGAGATCGGACATCACCGCGCCCGCGAATTCATCCGGGATGGTGATGGTGAAGAGGTACATCGGCTCCAACAGGACCGGCCCGGCGTCCATAAACGCGCGCTTGAACGCCTCGCGCCCGGCGATCTGGAACGCGATGTCCTTCGAGTCCACCGGGTGCTCCTTACCATCGTAGACCGCGACCATCACATCGACGATTTGATAGCCCGCAATGACGCCCTTACTCAGCACCGACTTCACGCCTTTCTCAATCGAGGGCTGGAATGAGGTGGAGATACGACCGCCGTAGACCTCCCATTCGTAGACGAAGCCGCTATCGCGGGGTTGCGGCTCGACGCGCATATGCACTTCGGCGAACTGTCCGGCGCCACCGCTCTGCTTCTTATGGCGATATTGCGCATCGCCGACGCGGGTGACCGTCTCTTTGTAGGGCACCTTGGGAATGCGGGTCTCCAGATTTACGTTGAAGCGGCCCTGCGCGCGCCGGATGGCCGTGTCGACGTGGGCATCGCCCATCCCCGAAAGAATGGTCTCGCTGGTGCTGCCCTCTTGATGCCAATGGAGCGCGGGATCTTCCTCGCAGATGCGCGTCAGCGTGCTGCCCATCTTCGCCGTGTCCGCCTTCGTTTTGGGATAGACCGCGACGCTGTAGAGCGGACTGGGGAACGAAGGCCCGCGCATCTTCACGGGATGATCATGGCTGCATAGCGTGTCGCTCGTCTGCGCCTCGCTCAGCTTGGTGACCGCGCCGATATCGCCCGCGTGCAGGCGCTCAACCTCGATCTGATCCTTGCCGCGCATCACGTAGAGTTGGCTCAGGCGCTCATTCTCACCCGCCCGAATGTTGTAGAGTGTGTCGCCAGAATTGATCACGCCGGCGTAGACGCGGAAGTAGGTCAATTTTCCGACGTAGGGATCGGCCATGGTCTTGAAGACCAGCGTGGTCGTGGCGGAGGTATCGCTGACGGCGAACGTCTTCTCCTCACCATCCGGCGTCTGGGCCTCGAAGGGCTTATCGGCCGGTGAAGGAGCCACGTGGGTCAGCAGATCTAGCACCGGGTCCAGGCGGATATCCGCGTTTTCGCCCGCGCCCACGAAGACGGGCACGAAGGCCCCGTTCAGTACGATCTTGCGCAGGCCATTGGAAATTTCCTCCGCCGTTAGAGGCTCGCCTTCCAAGTACTTCATAATTAACTCGTCGTCCGCCTCGGCCGCGGCCTCGACAATCTCGGTATACATCTCGTCGACCTGATCGGCCAACTCGGCGGGGACCTCCGTCCCTTTGCGGTCGGCCCCGATGTAGGCCTTGCGCTCGAGCAGATTCACCACCCCCTTGAAGTCATCTTGTGCGCCGATGGGCAACGTCAGCGGCAAGAAGCGCTGCTCCTCGAAGATCTCCTGCAAGGAATTCATCGCGCGCTCGAAGTTGGCGTTTTCGCGATCCATCTTGTTGATGAAGACCGCGTGCGGCAGCGATTCTTCGTCGGCGTAGGCCCACGTCAACTCCGTCCCCACCTCGACGCCAGAGACGGCATCGATGACTGTGAGGGCCAGGTCGGCGACGCGCAGCGCGCTCTTCACCTCGCCGATGAAGTCCGTGTACCCCGGCGTGTCCATCAGATTCAGCTTCTGTTTGCGCCACTCGATGGGCGCCAACGCCGTGCTCAGGGAGATATTCCGGCGGATCTCCTCCGCGTCAAAGTCGGTGATGGTGGTCCCTTCCTCGACCTTCCCGCGCCGTTTGATGACCCCACTCGTGAAGAGAAATCCTTCGACTAAGGAAGTCTTCCCCGAACTGGCGTGCCCGATAAGAGCAATGTTACGGATATTTTCTGTGGTGTATTCCTTCATTATATTAGCATCCTCCTGAAAAATGCGGTTGACTCAACAAACAAAAACGGCCTGGAGGCCGTTGGGATAACGTCACAGTGGGCTGCTGAGATGGCAGTCAGAGCCTTATTCTAAACGATTTCGACGCAAAGTCAATCACATCCTAAAGACAGCGTGACGTTGACTTATCCCAAAAACGAGTTATAATCCCGTTGGAACTGTAGACTTGGGATAACTCACACAAACACAAGCGCTGGGGTTAACATATCTCAGTCGCTTATTTTTTGTCATCTGAGATGAGTCGCTATTAAGGGGGTAGAATGAATCGTAACGATGAGCAAATGACGGAGGCGCGAACGTTTAAGATGTTGCGAATTGGCCTGGCGCCGCCAGAGAAGATTTTATCGTGGTCTTATGGCGAGGTGACTAAGCCGGAAACCATCAACTATCGTCGACTCCGTCCAGAAAAAGATGGCCTCTTCTGTGAAGCTATCTTCGGCCCCAGCCGCGACTATCAATGTTACTGTGGGAAATATAAGGGCATTCGCTATCGAGGCATCATCTGCGACAAATGCGGCGTCGAGGTCACACGCTCGTCCGTGCGCCGGGAACGCATGGGGCACATCACATTGGCCGCGCCGGTGGCCCATATCTGGTACACTCGCCGCATCCCTAGCCATTTGAGCATTCTGTTGGATATTCGGAAGCGCGACTTGGATCGCGTGCTCTATTTCGCGCAGTACATTGTCACCTCGGTGGACGAGGACGCGCGGCAACGCGCTCTCACCCGCATCGATGAGGAAGAACAAGCCCGCATTGAGCGGATGGAAACGGCGGCTGACGAGGGTATCGCCGACTTAAAAGGCGAGCTGAAGGAACAGAAAGAGGAAATCGAAGAATCGCAAGAGGAAGTTAAAGCGAAATTCGAGAAAGAACTCGACGAGCGCACCGAAGAGATGTTAGCCCAGGCGAAGCGCTTGCGCGATCGTCTGGAGGGAATGATGGGCCGGAAAGTCACCGAGCCGATTGTCTTCACGCCGACGGATACGGTCATCGTCGATAGCGATGCCGAAGTCAGCCGGGAACATTACGCCCGGCTCAACACCGTGGTGCAAGACGCGCTCGATGCACTTGAGCAAGAGATCAAGGAGCGCGAAGAAGAGGCGCTCAGTCCCCAACAAGAGAATATTCAAGCATGGGATGAGGGCGTCCAGGGTAAGGTCGAGCGCATCCGCGAGGAACTACACGAGAAGAACGCCATTATCCACAGCCACTATGACGCGCTGCGCGAAGAGGTCTCCGGGATTGTAGAATATCAATTCTTCAACGAGGCGCGCTATCGCGAACTGCGCCAGCGCTGGGGCCAGGTCTTCAAGGCCGGGATGGGCGCGGAGGCCGTCTATGAGCTGTTGATCAAGTTGGATCTAGAGAAGCTTTCCGAACAGCTCTGGCGCGAGGTGCGCCATGGCACCTCAAAACAGCGCCGTAAGCGCGCGACGCGCCGCCTGCGCGTCGTCGAGGCCCTGCACAAGAGCACCAATCGTCCTGAATGGATGATCCTGACGATGTTGCCGGTGTTGCCGCCAGAGTTGCGCCCGATGGTGCAGTTGGACGGCGGACGCTTCGCCACCTCGGACTTGAACGATCTCTACCGCCGGGTCATCAACCGGAACAACCGCCTCAAGCGTCTGTTAGAGTTAGGCGCGCCAGAGGTCATTATCAACAATGAGAAGCGAATGTTGCAGGAGGCGGTTGACAGTCTGATCGACAACAGCCAGCGCGGCAAAGCCGTCAGCCGGCGCGGACGACGCCCGCTCAAATCACTGAGCGACATGCTCAAGGGCAAGAAGGGCCGCTTCCGCCGCAACTTGCTGGGGAAGCGCGTGGATTATTCGGGGCGCTCCGTGATCGTCGTCGGGCCGGAGCTGCAAGTCTATCAGTGCGGCCTGCCTAAGACGATGGCTCTGGAACTGTACCGCCCCTTCATCATCCAGCGGCTCGTGGAGTACAATTACGCGACCAACGTCAAAGCCGCCAAGCGCCTCATTGAACGGCGCCGCCCGGAGGTCTGGGAGGTGCTGGAAGAGGTGATCAAGGATCGCCCGGTGATGCTCAACCGCGCGCCGACGCTCCACCGCTTGGGCATCCAGGCCTTCGAGCCAATTCTGGTGGAGGGAAAAGCGATTCACCTCCACCCGTTGGTCTGCGCGGCCTTCAACGCCGACTTCGACGGCGATCAGATGGCCGTTCACCTGCCGCTCTCGCGCAAGGCCGTCGAGGAGGCCCGCAGGCTGATGCTGGCCTCTCAGAACATTCTCAAACCGGCAGATGGCCAGCCGATTATCGGCCCCTCCAAGGACATGTGCCTGGGCATCTACTATATGACGATGGAGCGGAATAAGCCAAATAAGGGCGATGGCCGCGCCTTTGCCGACCTCAACGAGGTCGAGATGGCCTACACCATGGATATGGTGGATTTGCACGCCAAGATCAAGATTTTGCAGGTATATGAAAATCGAGATGCACCGAACGAGCCTGTGGAGACAACCGTGGGCCGCGCGCTCTTTAACATCATCGTGCCCGATGAACTACGCTATATCAATCGCACCTTAGATAAGGGTGCCCTCCAGGACGAGATCGGGCTTTGCTATCGGCGCCTGGGCGGCGAAGTCGCCATCGAATTCGCGGACGCCGTCAAGCGCTTGGGCTTCCACTACGCGACTATCTCCGGCGTGACTATCTCTATCTACGACTTGACGGTGCCAGAGGAGCGCGAGGAGATTATGCAGAGCGCCACCGACGAGGTCTCGGAGATTGAGCGGCAATATCGGCGAGGTCTGCTCACGGAAGAGGAGCAGTACAATCGCACCATCGAAATTTGGTCCCGCACTCGTGATCTCGTCTCCAAGGCCGTCGCGCAGCGCTTGGATCCCGAAGGCCCCATCGCGGTGATGGCGCGCTCCGGCGCGTCGAAGGGTGGCTACGGGCCAATCTCTCAGCTTTCCGGGATGCGCGGCCTGATGGCCGATCCTTCGGGACGGATTATTCCGCTGCCTATCCGCTCGAATCTGCGCGAGGGCTTGACCGGCCTGGAGTACTTCATCTCCACGCACGGCTCCCGCAAGGGTCTGGCCGACACGGCGCTCCGCACGGCGGACGCGGGGTATCTCACGCGCCGGCTGGTCGATACCGCGCAGGACATTATCATCAACGCGCACGATTGTGAGACCCGCCGTGGCCTGTGGATTCGCCGCAGCGATGACATCGGCGGCCAAGCGTTACGCAGTCGGATTATCGGACGCACAGCGGGCGCGGATCTCTCGCATCCAGAGAGCGGCGATCTGATCGTCGCCCGTAATGAGGAGATCGATGAGGATATTGCTGACCTAATTGATCAAGCGGGCATCGAAGAAGTCTACGTCCGATCCCCGATGACGTGCGAGTTACAGCACGGCATTTGTGGGCTGTGCTACGGGCGGGATCTGGCCCGAGGTACGCCGGCGCAAGTCGGTTCGGCCGTGGGGATCATCGCGGCCCAATCCATTGGCGAGCCGGGCACCCAGCTCACCTTGCGCACCTTCCACACCGGCGGCACCGCGTCCTCCAGGGGCGATATCACCAGCGGTCTGCCTCGTGTCGAAGAGCTGTTGGAAGCTCGAAAGACGCCCAAAGGCGAGGCGGAAATCAGCGACATCGGAGGTGTGGTTCACGTCACCCGCGAGGGCGACAACACCGTTGTCACCATTGTCGATAGCCACATGAAGCGCGTGAATTACGAGGCGCCGGAAGGATGGGAGATCCTCGTGGAAGATGGCGATGAGGTCAAGATAGAAGCGCCGTTGGCGCGCAACGAGGAAGGTACCGAAGAGATTCGCGCCAAAGCCGCCGGCCACATCCGGCGCGAAGGCCGCGACATCATCCTCAGCTATGAGGTGACGGAGAGCGCCGAATATGATATTCCGCCTTCCTCGCGTCTGCTGGTCGCTGAAGGCCAGGAGATCAGCGCGGGCGCCCAGCTTCACGAGGGCGTTGCAAACCCGCGGCGCATTTTAGAGGTGCAAGGGCGCGAAGCAGTTCAGCTTCACTTGCTGAACGAGGTGCAAAAAGTTTACCGCTCCCAGGGCGTGAACATCAACGACAAACACTTCGAGATCATCATCCGCAAGATGTTGAACCGCGTGTTGGTCACCGAGTCGGGCGACACCGAATTCCTGCGCGGCGATCTGGTCGATCGCGTGCTCTTCGAGCGCACCAATCGTGAGATGGTCCAGGACGGCCTGCAACCGGCCCGCGCCAGGCAAGTGCTGTTGGGCCTGACGAAAGCCGCGTTAGCTACCGAATCTTTCTTGTCGGCGGCTTCCTTCCAGCACACCATCAAGGTTCTCTCCAATGCCGCCGTCAGCGCCGACGAAGATCGACTCTACGGCCTAAAAGAGAACGTGATCATCGGTAAGTTGATCCCGGCGGGGACCGGTTATCGCGGCGACATTGAAGATTCCGATGGCCCAATCTTTGAGTATGAAGGTGTGCCTATCGAAAAAGATCTGCCGAAGGGAACGCTCCTCAATGATGAGGAAATCGAGGAGACCTTCTTGATTGCCGACATCCAAAGGCCTTTCAGCAGCTAATTCTCTGTAAGTTCCAATCTTTACAAGGGGGCGATTAAAAATCGCCCCCTTTTTTGCAACTTAGAAGCCATCGCTTCGTAAGTATAGACAGCAGGGCGCTAAAAGCTAATGAGAGCTAAAGCTAAGGGACCCATGGAAGAAGAACAGTTAAGAGCAGCCAAACAAGGTGACCAAGAGGCAATCACCGCGATCATTAAAACTTATCAACAACCGGTCTTTAACCTGTGCTATCGGATGATGGGCAATCGCATGGAAGCCGAGGACCTCGCCCAAGAGGCGTTGATCAAAGCGATCACAAAGCTCCATCTATACGATCCATCCTATTCATTCAAGCCCTGGGTGCTGCGCATCGCATCCAACACTTGCATTGACTGCTTGCGACGCCGCAAACCAGAGCCGTCGCTCGACGATATGGGAGAAGATGGGGCCTGGGAATGGTTGCCCGGTCATAGCCCTAATCCAGAACGCGAGATGATGAAGCAGGAACAGCAGACGCAAGTTCAGGACGCCATCGCCCAACTCCAGCCGCTCGACCGCACTATCGTCGCCCTTTTCTACTGGGAGGGGCTTTCTTACGCGGACATTTCCGAAGTTACCGATTTAACCATCTCGGCGATTAAATCGCGACTTTATCGCGCGCGGCGGACGATGGCAGAAGAGTTGACACAGGAGGCAATTCATGTCCACTGACAAAGATGTGTATAAGAGCCGCGCTATACACAGTGAAGCGTGGCAAATGCGGGCGATGGAAGGCGCTCTATCCGCCGCCGAGGAGCGCCAATGGGCGGCGCATCTTGAGCGCTGTCCTGCGTGCCGGCAGATGTCGGAGGCGATGGCGGCTGTGGATCACATGTTGCGGACGGCCCCGCCGCCGCCACTCCCTGCTGATTTCACCCAAGCCACGGTAGCCCGCCTGCGCCGCCAGCAACAGCGCCAGCGATGGCTGGTCATCTTCGCCAGCGTGTTGATTATCGCGATTGGCGTCTGGCTCGGCGGCAGCGCGCTCACCTCGGCGCTGGCCTCCCTCAACCGCACTGCGCAGATTCTCATCGCCGGACGACAGGCGCTCATCAATGCCCTGATGCAGACGTTAGTGGGCCTGATGGTCTCCTGGCGCGCATTCTTGCCCTTCGTCGCGGCCCTCGCGGGCGTCGCCGCACTGTGGCTGATGCCTAACAGCATCTTAGCTACCCTAACGGTGCTTTGGCTCTCCAAACACCGTCATGAGATGGCAAATTACATATAGCCGCAAAAAATTCAGGAGGATGAGATGTTAAAAAAGATAACGTATGCTTTCATAATCAGTATAATGTTGACCTTGGCGGCGCTGCCCATCTTGGCTGCGCCTCCCCCTCAAGGCGGCGATGGCGTTCATTTTGGCCCTTTCACTTTGAAGGAAGGCGAATCCGTCTCCGGCGATCAGGTCGTCTTCGGTGATGTGAAGCTTAGGGGAGGGTCTAGACTCACGGGCGATTTGGTCGTGTTTGGCGCGGTGTTGATCGAAGAAGACGCAGACTTAATCGGAGAGTTGGTTATCTTAGGAGAGGCAGAGATCGCCGGCGCTGTGGATGGGGATATTTTCGCCGCCGGTGACATTATATTAGCGGAAAGCGCGCACATCTACGGCGATATCTCCGCCGTCGGTGAGGTCAATCACGTCGAGGGCGCTGTCATCGATGGCCAGATTATCCCGCTAGATGAGGATGACTTCGATTGGAGCTTCCCTATGAATGGCCCCTTCCCCTTCATCCAACAGCGAATTGAAAGCGGGCGCCCTCCCACGCCCACTTGGGTTCAGATCCTCAGCCGCATCTTCCGCTCCATCCTCACCGTTGTGCTGATCACCTTGCTGGCCTTGGTCATCGTGAGCATCTGGCCGGAACCGACTGAGCGCATCGGGGAGGTCATCGAAGCGTCGCCTGCGCTGGCTTTCGGGATGGGGCTATTGGTCTTCTTGGTGACCTTTATCGTCGAGTTGATCCTCTTCATCACGATCTGTCTGATCCCCTTCGCGCTCTTGGGCTGGCTCGTGATCATCGTGGGTTTGCTGATGGGCTGGGTGGCCTTTGGGTTGGTGCTTGGACGCCGCATCCTCAGTGGCATCTTTCACCAATCCGAGCCATCGACTCTGCTCGCTGCCGTCCTCGGTACGGCCATCGTGACCTTCGTCATCGAGTTGGCGGGCGTCCTACCGCCGTTACGCGGGTTAGCCTATCTGCTGCTGTTGCCGTTGAGCGCCGGCGCCGTTGTCCTGACGCGCTTCGGGATGCGGCCCTATGCGATACCAATCAAGCGCCGCCAGCGCTTAACCGCCTCCCCGCAAGCGCCGCCTGTGCCCCGCACACCCCACGCCGACCCACGCGCTGAGACGGAAGCGCCGGTCGCGGAAGAAGTAGCAGAAGATTCGAGGTCGTTATCTCCCTTCAATGAAGCTGAAGATGAAGCTGAAGCTGAAGCTGAAGATAAAGATAAAGGGAGCTTGGCAGAAGCTTCTGGAGAAGAGACCTCGGCATCCGAGACATCAGAGGACGAGGCCGAAAGCTAATTCATCTGACGATTCTCACGCCGGGAGGTCATCACGACCTTCCGGCGTTCTTTTTGGCCACCTTTGCGAAGGTTGGGGTATGTCGCAGTGATACGATGATCAGCACACATCAGAATAGTCAGTAATCAGCGGAACCGTCCCCAACCTTCGCAAGGGTTACGTTAAATCCATTTTCTAATACCTCCGATGTTGTATATGTTGTATAATGAAAGCTACCAATAGTGTGACATCCAACGCCCCATCTGGGGAGAGAATTTAGGGAGGTATTGTGGAGAAGCAGGGACGCTTAGTGTTCCCCTTTACGGCTATCGTGAATCAAGATCGGATGAAGCGCGCGCTGATTCTGTGCGCCATCAACTTTCGCATTGGCGGCGTGCTGATCAGGGGCGAGCGCGGAACCGCCAAATCGACCGCCGCGCGCGCCTTGGCGGCGCTGCTGCCGGAGATCGAGGTGGTGGCTGATGGTCCCTTCGGCTGTGATCCGCATCAGCCGGCGTCGTGGTGCACCAACTGCCGCGAGCGCGTCGCCGAAGGCGAGTCATTGCCCACCGCGATCCGGCAGGTACCCTTCGTCGAACTGCCCATCGGCGCGACGGAGGATCGCGTGGTGGGAACGTTGGATATCGAGCAAGCTATTCAAAAGGGCGAGCGCCGCTTCGAGCCGGGCGTCTTGGCCGCCGCCAACCGCGGCATCCTCTACGTGGATGAGGTCAATCTGTTGGACGATCATATCGTCGATGTGCTGTTGGACGCCGCCGCGATGGGCGTGAACACCGTCGAGCGCGAGGGCATCTCTTTCCAACATCCCGCGCGCTTTATCCTCGTCGGAACGATGAACCCGGAGGAGGGCGATCTCCGCCCGCAACTGCTGGATCGCTTCGCCTTGGCCGTGGACGTCGAGGGCGTGCGCGACGCCACGGCGCGGATGGCCATTATGGAGCGCAACATCGCCTTCGAGCAGGACGCCGAGGGATTCTACGCCGAGTGGCAGCTCCACGAGGAACAATTGGCGCAGCGCATCAAGGAGGCGCGCGAATTGTTGCCGGAGGTGCGCTACACGCGCGCCGATCTGGCCACCATCGCGGAGATGATGGCCGGCTTGGGCGTGGACGGTCATCGCGGCGACCTCGTCATCCTCAAGACGGCGACCGCGCACGCGGCCTGGGAGGGACGACGGCACATCACCGATTGGGATGTGATGTTGGCGGCGGAGTTGGCGCTGCCGCATCGCCTTAAACGGCGCCCCTTCGATGAGTTGGAGACCACGGTGGAGGATCTGGATGAGCTGGTCAACCGCTCGCGCGAGCGCGCCGATGAGACCTTCAGTGAAGAGGAAGAAGAAGAGAGCGTCGGGAGCGTCGAGATGAAGACGGAGCGCGGGGAGGAACGGGAAAAAAAAGCGTAGAGGTTGAGGAGCGGAAAGACCTGCCCGACGAAGTCACCGAGCCTCAACCCTTAGCGGCCCCGCCCGAAGTCCCGCAATGGCCCACGGACGGCAAATGGTGGGAGGGCGGACAGTTTATCCAGCCCGGCGAGGCTTTCGATCCGCGCCGGATTGACACCCCCCAGGATCGGCGCACGCGCGCGACCGGCGGGCGCCGCAGTCGCACACTCACCTCGCGCAAGCGCGGGCGCTACATCCGCGCGCGACCCTCGATCCGCCCCACAGATTTGGCCTTCGATGCGACGCTGCGCGCCTCCGCGCCCTATCAGCAGGAGCGGCGCGAGGAGCGCGAGGAGGCGGACGAAGAAGAAGGCCCGGCGCTCGATCTCCGCCCGCAGGATTATCGCGAGAAGGTGCGGGTGCGCCGCGCGGCCAACCTCATCCTCTTCGTCGTCGATGCCTCGTGGTCGATGGCCGTCTCCGAGCGGATGGCGGCCACCAAGGGCGCGGTTCTCTCCCTGCTCACGGACGCTTACCAACAGCGGGATCGCGTCGGGCTGATTGTCTTCCAGAAAGATCGCAGCACGCTGGCGCTGCCGCCCACCAACAGCGTCGAGTTGGCCAAGCAGCGGTTGGCGGACCTGCCCGTGGGCGGCAAGACGCCGCTTTCGGCGGGGTTGTGGCTGGCGTTGCAGACCATCCAGCAGGAGACCCGCCGCTCCCCCGATCTCCGACCGCTGCTCATCCTCCTCACCGACGGCGCGGGCAACGTCTCGATGGGCGATATGCCCCCGCAACTAGAGGCCTACCACATCGCCGAGCAAATTCAGGCCGCCGGTGTCCAATCCATCGTCGTCAATATGGAAAGCCAAGCCTACGACGAGGGCTATGCCGACGCGCTGGCGGAGCATCTGGGCGGCATCTGTCACACCTTGGATTCCCTCCAGGCCACCAAATTGCTCCACATGGTGCGGCAGGAGCTGAACTCGTAACTATCTGCACGACACTTCTTAGCTCACGGATCAACACGGATTAACGCAGATATTTTTTGATCTTTGGCTCATGTGGGTAAATAGGTGAATTTAAATTACGGTATAGTATCTTGTCGAGATAAGTGTTCTTTAGCATTCGAATTTACATCAGCGCCGGTCAAACACCCAAAGCGGCGAAGTACGTCATCGGGTGTCCCCAGATGAGACGGGAGTTGACGTACCGGCACGCCGCTCAACACTAAAAACTCATACGTTTCAAAGATCCCATAGTGGTATCGATAAAGACGATGAGCTTATCGCGATTCTCGCGCTGCAACTCCCGCCGCCCATGACTTGGGCGGTGGCCCATCCCGCGAATAATTGGTGAACAAGCCGGCGCAGCTTACCGGTGTCGCCTATTTTCGTTTGGGCCACTCTGTTTCGCTGCAACTGAGATAGACCGGCTTCGCTCGCGCATCCCACCCAATTGGGGGAACCTGAGTTTAGGCAGCAAATGTATTACATACGTTTGGATAAGTTGTCCCGAATAAGCAACCACACAAGAATACCTGGAATGCCTGCGAAAAAGATTAACGCTCCAACTAAACAGCCATTTTGATGGTATTTTTCTGCATCTTTGTAAGCCCAAACGAGCAGAATGATGTTGATGAAGAACCACAGCCCCATACAAATCATCCCTACAGACATCATCCCTACAGAATTATCCATTGCTTGCTCCTTGTTGCTTGACTATGAGTATCTCCGTTAGCATTTCTGCCGCCTAACGAGCCGTGAGTTGAACCACCCCCCCAAAAAAAGCCGCGATACGCCGGAGGCGAAGTCTCCGGCGCCAGAATCATTATACGACTCTACTGAAAGAACTCTAAAAATCAGATTTTTTAGAAATTTACTACTAGATGTAGGTTTTTCGCGCGTGAATTTCATATATGTAGTAGGTTGCGTGCGTAAAAATCGGATTTTTGACCTTTTTTCAGGGAAATCTTATACGTTAAACAAGATGAGAGTGTAAACTTATATCGCATTCAACTAACCACGCAACACTTTCTCTTACTCCCCCGCGTGATACCAGCGCGCGACCGATCCCATCTCCAAGCGCGCCGATCCGATGCCCGGACGGGCGCCGCGCGTCCATTGCGCGATCAGCAGCTCATTCTCGCCGCGCGGATGCAACACCCCGGCGGGCAGCCAGAAGCGCTGTCGCCCGCCATCGCGCGCCGCGTGGCGCCCCACCAACTGCCCATTGAGGAACACGTAGGCGCGCGCGGGCGTCTCCGCCAGCGAGAGGAATATGGGCGCCTCGATCCCCTCGGCCACCTCCAATCGAAACAGCGCGCGGTGCCAGGTGATGTGCGTTGCTCCATCCTGCGGCACAAGCTCCCAATCGGCGTAGCCGGGGAAGCCCTGCACCTGACGCTCGCCCGCCAATCCGCAGCGGACGCGCCAGCGAATGGCGGCGCCCGTGTCCAGCTCACAGGCCAGCAATCCCTGCGGGCGCGCCGCCGTATCCCAGGCCGGCGGCCGGCCGCGCTGCTCCACCAGCAGCGCCAGGATGTTCTCTTCCTCTTGTGATCGTAGCAGCCTGGGCGGGAGCGGTAATGTCTTGGGCGTCGGGGCCTGATCCGCCGGGGCCGCGCTCAAGGAGGCCAGGTGCTCGCCGTTGCAGAAGACGTCACACGCCTGCCCGCCTCCGCCCAAAATCAGCGTGACCGCCGCCGCCGGCCCGCGAAAGCGCCCGCGATACCACGCGAAGCCGTAGTCGCAGCCGGGGCCAAGGCCCTGAGCCTCCATCGCCGGCGATCCCTCCGCCGCGACGCGCTGCCACGCGCGGTCGTCGTAGGTGCGCGCGATCTCCGGCGCCCCCGGCCTCGACTCCCACGTCAACTCCGGCGCCCGCAGCCGAGCGGGCGCGCGCCACATCAGCGGCGCCAGCCACGTGTGCGGATCGCTGCCGCGCCATGGCCCCCAGCGATAGCCGAAGCCCTTCTCCGTCACCGCGTAATCGAAGCCGCCATCGGCGCGCGGGTGCACCATCTCCGGGCCGATCACCAGCCCGCGCGCCGGCTCCTCTGGATCGGGCGTCCAGGCGGCGGGGAAGGCGGGCGAGGTGCGCCACACATCGTCCAGCGGCCAGACGCGCGCGGCGAAGCGCGGGGCCAGCGCCAGGATTTGCAGCGGCTCATCGACCGCGCCCAACGTATCCAGCAGCACGGAGGCGACCCGCGCCGCGTCGATGCGCACGACCAGGCCATCGGGGCCGCGCTCGGCGGCGATGGGGCCGCGCGTGTGTCGCACGCGGAAGGCGTCGGAGAGGATGATCTCGCCGCCGGTCTCGTTGACGACGACCAGGAGATACCGGCCCGCGACCTTGGTGCGCAGCACGGGCGGCAGCGTCATCGCCTGCACGCGCCCGCCCGCCAGCGGCCATTGCAGCGGCAGCGCGCTCGTCTCGTCCGGCGGCAGCCAGACGGGGGAGGCGACCAGCAGCGCGTCGCCCAGCGGCAGCGAGAGGTGCGTCTCGCCCACCTCGCCCTCGGAGCGCAGGAAGGCGACCGTCGTCGCGCCATCCGACCAGGCGCTCTCCAGGCAGCGCTCCTCCGAGGCGTAGATCATCTCGGCGGGCGCCGCCTGCGTCAGCACATCGCCCAGAGATTCTACCGCCAACGTCGTCCGCCGCATCTGATCGTAGGCCGCGCTGCCCCCGGCCTCTTCGCGGATCGGCGCTTCGACCTCGGCGATCTCCACATCCGCCGAACCCGCATCCAACGCGGGCCAGTAGCCCCAGGCGATCTCAGCGTGCGTGGCCGCGCGGATGTAGCCCTCGTGGCCCCAGGCGACCGCCCGGCCCAACGCCGCCTCGTCCGCGATCTCGATCAAGCCGCCGGGCGCCTCCGCCGTGATCCGGCCCTCTGGCGTCAGCGGGACAAAGCGCCGCCGCGCTCCGCTCCCCTCATCTTTTGAGATGGGAAGGGGCGTCAGCAGCGGGACGTTCACGCGCAGGCGTTTGGCCATCTCCACCAGGGGATAGAGATAGCGGGATAGCGGGCGTCCGTCCGCGCAGGCCCCGGCGTCCAAGGCGACGGCCAGGAGGTTGTCGCGCGCGACGAAGTGGGGGAAGAGGCGCTCCCACCACTCCCAGACCGCGCGCAGGAAGGGGAAGGAGGGGCCGGGCGCTTCGACGCCGCAGCGGGGCGCGGCCGCCGGGATGCGGAAGAGCCACGGCGGGATGCCGCCCGCATCCAGCCCCGGACGTGGCCCGCCGATCCACGGCCCCGGATAGGCGATGAGCCACAGGCCCATCCGCGCCGCCTCCGCCAGCAGGCGGTCGATGTCGCGCGGGCCGGTGAAGTCGTACATCCCCGCCGTGGGGCTGTGATAATGCCAGGGGAAGGGCGCGAGCACGGCGTTGCATCCCGCCATCCGCATCCGCTCTAACACGGGACGCCACAGGTCGGCGTGCGGCAGGCGGAAATAGTGCAGCGTCCCAGCCTGGATCAAGGCCGGGACGCCGTCAATGTGCAAGCCGTCGGTGGGGTGTAGGGTGATGTTCAATGTGGAGTCTCCAATAGCTTTAGCCTTAGGCCAATGAATGATGAAGCGTAAGAAAATAATCCGGTAAGGAGGACAGCCTCATCGCCCTGCGCCCGCAGATAAATCGCGGGCTAAAAGCTCAAGTCGGCTGGAAGCCGACTGAAATGGAAGCTATTCACCGGACACTTCTTAGCTCACGGATAAACACGGATTAACGCAGATATTTCTTTGATTTTTATAGTGCAGGAAGTGCCATTCCGGGAATGTAAGGATTAAAATTCAGCCTTAAACTCGTCCAAATGGACGTGAGCGGTAAAACGCGCGCCAAGATGGGGAATTTCTCCGTCGAAAGATCTAAAAAATCTGTGCGATCCGCGAA
>JBKHCQ010000010.1:0-25531 GCA_046541755.1 Anaerolineales bacterium
AAAGTTGCAAGTTTAAAGTTGCAAGTTGTAGAAAGTCGAAGTCTGATCATCTCGGAGCAACGCCTCTCACTCTCTATTACGCGAAGAGACCTCACAAGTTGCATCGTCTGTTTCTATTCTTCCGGGAAGCTACGGGCTTGTTTTCTCAAAAGCGGTACTGTCATAGCTACCCGGAAAGTGAAAGAGGTAGAAATCCGTTTTTCCGTGCCCTTGTGCTCTAGACAGGATCAGGTACAATTATAAATTGATTTAATGCAGAGCAAGTACCTGGGGAGGTTCTTAAATGCCATCCAATGATCCTATCATACCGCTTATCGCTATCGTGGGGCCAACGGCAGTCGGGAAGACGAACTTGGCCGTGACGGTCGGGCCGCAATTCGACGCGGAGATTGTCTCTGCGGATTCACGGCAATTCTACCGCTATATGGAGATCGGCACCGCCAAGCCCACGCCGGAGGAGCGCGCGCGGATTCCCCATCATCTCGTCGATATCGCCGACCCCGATGAGACGGTGGGACTGGCGCAATTTCTCCATATGGCTCGTGCGGCCATCCACGACATCACGGCACGCGGCAAGCGCTCATTTCTCGTCGGCGGGACGGGGCAGTACGTCCGCGCTCTGCTCCGAGGCTGGCAGGTGCCGGAGATCCCGCCCGATCCAGCTCTGCGCGAGCGCTTAGAGCAGGAAGAAGAAGCAACCCCCGGCACGCTGTGGGATCGCCTGATGGAGTTGGACCCCAACGCCGCCGATTTTATTCATCCCAACAACAGCCGCCGCATCATCCGCGCGTTGGAGGTCACGATGAAGGGCGATCAGACCTTCTCCGAGTTGCGACGCCGCGAGCCACCGCCCTATCGCATCCTGAAGATCGGGCTGACGATGGAGCGCGCGGAGCTTTACGCGCGCGCGGACGCCCGCGTCGAGGCAATGATGGCCGCCGGTCTGCGCCAGGAAGTCCAGCGACTGCTCGCCCAGGGCTACGGCTGGGATCTGCCCGCGATGTCGGGGCTGGGCTACGTGCAATTCCGTCCATACTTCGCGGGCGAAGCGACGTTAGATGAGGTCGTCGAGCGCATCAAATTAGATACGCACGATTTTATCCGGCGGCAATACACCTGGTTCTCCCCTGCAGATCAGGATATCCACTGGTTGGATGCCACTCAGCATCCGGCCGATCACGCCATCCCGCTGATCCAGGCCTTCCTCATGGGGCAACAGCGAGCCTAACCTCATAGAACTCCACTGCATTACGTTCCTCACTCACTACGAACGGTAACCGTATTAGAGTTGCATTAGAATCCCCTTAAAATTTAGCACTCGCGCCCCTAGAGTGCTTAAAAATCCTTGACACGGGAAAAAAGCATGTTATTATAATAGATGTGTTTAGCACTCGAAGCCCTTGAGTGCTAAACGGTGCTAACCACCGTGTTTAAGTGATCAACAAACTACAGTAATTGGAGGTAAAAATATGAGCGTTAAGATTCGACCCCTTGGTGATCGTGTTGTCGTTGAACCCATTGAGGAAGATGAGATGACCTTTGCGGGCGGCGAGCTGGTCTTGCCGGATACGGCGAAAGAGAAGCCGCAACAGGGCAAAGTCCTGGCCATCGGCCCTGATGTTATCACCGAAGATGAGGACGGCAACGTCATCGGCATTCAGGAAGGCGATGTGGTGATTTACGCGAAGTACGCGGGCACCACCTTCAAGAACCGCCGGGGCGAGGAGATGCTGATCCTGCGCGAAGACGACCTGCTCGGCATCGTCGAGGTGTAGCGTTAAGGTCGTTCATTTTACGAATCGCAGATCACACGTCACAAAACACGAATTACGAAACAGAACCAACATAGGAGGAATTTGAAAATATGGCTAAGCAATTAAAGTTCGGTACTGAAGCCCGTTCGTCCCTGAAGGCAGGTATGGACGTTCTCGCCAATGCAGTTGTGACCACGCTCGGCCCCAAGGGCCGCAATGTGGCGCTGGATAAGAAGTGGGGTTCCCCCACCATCACCCACGACGGTGTGACCGTCGCGAAGGAAATTGAGCTGGAGAAGCCTTTCGAGAATATGGGCGCGCAGCTTCTCAAAGAGGCCGCCACCAAGACCAACGACATCGCCGGCGACGGCACAACGACCGCGACCTTGTTGGCCCACATCCTGATCGAAGAGGGTATGAAGAACGTGGCCGCGGGCGCCAACCCGATGCTCCTCAAGCGCGGTATTTTGGCCGCCGCTGAGAAGATCTCGGACGCGCTGCGCGACGCTTCCGTGCCCGTCGAGACCGAAGCCGACATCGCGAACGTCGCCGCCATCTCCGCGCAGGATAAGGAAATCGGCGAACTGATCGCCGAAGTGATGTCCAAAGTCGGGAAAGACGGCGTCATCACGGTTGAGGAATCCAAGGGTCTGGCCTTCGAGAAGGAGTACGTCGAGGGTATGCAGTTTGATCGTGGCTACATCAGCCCCTACTTCGTCACCGACACCGAGGCGATGGAAGCCGTGATCGAAGATGCGTACATTTTGATCCACGACAAGAAGATCTCCTCCGCTCAGGACCTCGTGCCAATTTTGGAGAAGCTGGTGCAGAAGGGTGTCCGCAACTTAGTGATCCTCGCCGAAGATATCGACGGCGAAGCGCTCGCGACGTTAGTCGTCAACAAGCTGCGCGGCTTGCTCGAGGTGTTGGCCATCAAGGCGCCGGGCTTTGGCGACCGCCGCAAGGCGATGTTGCAGGATATCGCCACGCTGACCGGCGGGCACGTCATTACTGAGGAAGAAGGCCGCAAATTAGAGAGCGCCACGCTCAACGACCTGGGCCGCGCCGATAAGGTGATCTCCACCAAAGAAGACACCACCATTGTCAACGGCCAGGGCGATGAGTCCGCGATCCGCGCGCGCATCGAGCAGATCAAGGCGGAGATGGAAGCCTCCACCTCCGATTACGACCGCGAGAAGTTGCAGGAACGCTTGGCCAAGTTGGCGGGCGGCGTGGCCGTGATCCGCGTGGGCGCAGCGACGGAGACCGAGCTGAAAGAGAAGAAGCATCGCGTCGAGGATGCACTGAGCGCGACCCGCGCGGCCGTCGAAGAGGGCATCGTCCCCGGCGGCGGCGTAGCGCTGCTGAACGCCATCGCGGCGTTGGACAGCTTCGAGATGACCTTCCCCGATGAGCAGACCGGCGTCAAGATCCTGCGCAAAGCGCTCGAAATGCCGATCCGCAAGATCTCCGAGAACGCTGGCGAGGACGGCGCGGTGATTTTGGCCGAGGTTCGCAATCGGCAGAAGAATGAGGGCAACGACCACATCGGCTACGATGTGATGAACGATGAGTACATCGATATGCTCAAGGCCGGCATCATCGATCCCGCGAAGGTGACAAAGGGCGCGCTGCTGAACGCGGCGTCCGTGGCGGCGATGGTGCTCAGCACCGAGGCGCTCATCACTGACATCCCCGAAGAAGAACCACCTATGCCCGCCGGCGGTCCTGGCGGTATGGGCGGGATGGGCGGATTCTAAGCTAATCACCGCTCACTCTAAAAAATATCAGCCCCCGATGTGACCATCGGGGGCTGTTTTTTTGTGGTTGGCCCTGGCCCTTCAGACTCGCTCCAAAAACGCCAATATCTATCGTAGAGACGCAAAATTTTGCGTCTCTACTAAGCGTGAGCCTGCAAGCGTCAGCCTGCAATCAGAAGCCTTGCAGATTTAGCTTCGAGGGGTTGCGAGTCGCAGCCTTTCCTTTATCCGTCAACATCCACATCCGCAGATCTTTACCGCGCCCGCACGCTTGGCTCATCGGGCAGCGCTCGCACCCACTGACGCATTGATTCGCCTCGACGAGATACCCCCGCCGGGCCAGTTGTTCCGCCGCCAGAATAACCAGGGATTCCGAAGCGCCTAATGCTTCCGCTAATTCACGCTGCGTCCGAACCGCGCCATCCTCCAATAATCCAAGAAATCTCTGGAGCACATTACCCTCCTAGCCACGATCCAAGTTGATAGACTAAAATCCCCGCCGATAGCGAGAGAGCCAACAACACTCCCAAATTGATCAGGGGCCATTTCCAAGAACGCGCTTCCTGCCAGAATGCGATCACGGTGGCGACGCACGGGACAAAGAGCATCTGCACTACCAAGAAGGCCAACGCGGCCGGCCAGGAGATCACGGTGGGCAACGTGACGCTCAAATCGCCGTAGAGAATGCCCAACGTGGCGATGGTATTCTCTTTCGCCACGAAGCTACTGATTAACGCGACCATAAAGGGCCACGGCAGCCCCATCAACTCGCCGAGAGGCGCCATCCACTGCCCGACCCGCGCTAAGTAGCTCGTCATCACGTCGCCGCCGGAGGGGAAATAAGAGAGCGCCCAAATCACCAGCGAGGCGATCAGAATGACGGAGCCGGCCTTTTGTAAGAAGGCCACGATATTTTGCCAGACGTAGAGCGCAATCGTGCGCGGATTTGGCAGGTGATAAAGCGGCAACTCCATAATGAACGCGGCCTGTTCCCCCTCAAAGACAAAGTGATGGAAGAAGATGCCCAGGCCCGCCAGCACCGCGAGATTCGTGACGACGAGACCCCACGCCACCCATCCGCCCGCCTTTCCAAAGAAGACCGCAGCCAACATCGTGACGACGGCCATCTGCGCGGTACACGGAATCAGCGGCGCGATCATCATCGTCAACAGGCGCGCGCGCCAGGTCTCGATAATGCGCGCGCCCAAGATCGCGGGCACGTTGCAACCGAATCCTAGGAGCAAAGGCATAAAACTCTTCCCGTGCAACCCCATCAAATGCATAAACCGATCTGTGAGATAGGCAGCGCGGGCCATATAACCCGTATCCTCTAAAAATCCTAATACAAAAAAGAAAATAATCAAGATAGGTAGAAAGGTGATCACCATACCAGCCCCGCCGATAATACCATCGGCCAATAGATCGCCGGCCCAGGTAGGCGCGCCGGCCTCGATAAGGGAGTAACTCGCCATCACGCCAATCTGTGATACCCCTTGCTCCAGCCACTCAAGAATCGGCGTGCCGACGCTATAGGTCAGCCAGAAGACAAGGCCCAGCACAGCTATCAAAACCCCCGTGCCCCACAGCGGATGCGTGAGCCACTGATCTAGGCGCGCCGTCAGTCCCACCTGTCCCACCTTCGGGCGCTCCACGGCCTCGTGGATCAGATCCACGATCCACTCGTAGCGGGCGCCGGCAATATCTAAGATAGCGTCCTCGTGCTTGTGCAGTAGGCGATGGATTTGAGACCAAATATCTGCGGGCAAGGCCACTCGCATCAGTTCGATCATCTCCTCATCGCCCTCCAGGAGCTTAAGGGCGACCCAATCGGTCGGGTAAGGGGCGGGTGTCTGATCGGCGATCAGAGCGACGATCTCCTCCAGCACCGACTGATGCGCGGGCAGGATGGTAGGACGGCGCGGGCTGTAATCAAATGCGCCCTCTGCAAGCGCAATAATCGCATCCAAGATCTCCCGCACGCCGCGATTTTTAGCCGCAGACGTCGGCACGATGGGAATGCCCACCACCCGTTCCAACACCTCCGGCTTGATGTGAACGCCCTCCTTCTCCGCGACGTCCATCATATTCAGCGCGAGTACAATAGGCGCCGGCAGAAGAAGTAGTTCCGAAAGCAGATACAGGCTCCGCTCCGGGATGGCCGCATCCACCACGGCGACAACCACATCCGGCTGCTCATGGATGATATAATCGCGCGTGATGCGCTCCTCCTCGGAGTTCGCGGTCAAGCTGTAGGCGCCGGGCAAATCCACCATCTCGAAGTCATAGCCCTCGTAGGCGCACTGGCCGATTTTCTGCTCAACGGTCTTGCCCGGCCAATTGCCCACGTGCTGACTCAACCCCGTCAAGAGGTTGAAAATGGTGGATTTGCCCACGTTGGGCTGGCCGGCTAACGCTATCGTCAGGGACGCGGTGGCCTGCTCCGCGCCAATCTGCTGTTTCGGTTCAGCGATTGACACGGAGATCTTCCCCCATATTCACGGGATGAACTAGCACGCGCTGCGCCTCACCGCGTCCTATCGCCACCTGCGTTCCCCGCAAGGCCACAATCATGGGGCCAAAACCGGCATTCCGGCGCACCGTAACATGCACACCCGGCGTGAAGCCCAACGCCGCCAAGCGCGAGACAAACCGATGTCCCCCATGCAACTCTCGAACCAATGCATTTGCACCTGATTTCAATTCTGCTAATGGCATCAATCTTATCTCCTATGTTAAAAAGCTTGTTATCTTAGTTATTCGCCGGCCTCAATCCATATAGCCCGGCCGATATCCGTCGACACGCGGACCTCACATCCGCCTATCTGCACCATCGTGCCGCCCTCCTGCTGACGGATGACGCGCACTTTAGTCTCCGGCAACAATCCCAGTTCCTGGACGCTGTGCAACACGGGCGTCGATTCCGGCGCAATGCGCGTGATGCGCCCGCGCGCGCCCGGCGTTACATCATTGAGCGCTTGATCCGTCGGGCGCTCCGAGAGCGGCGGGATCGGGCCGCCGTGAGGGCAATGCGCCGGCTCGCCCAAGAACGCCGCCAAGCGCTCGGTCACCACCTCTGACGCCGCGTGCTCCAACTCGCTGGCGATCTCGTGCGCCTCGCCCCAGGGGATCGCCAGCACATCGGTGAGAAATCGCTCCCACAATCGATGGCGGCGCAGCAAAGAGGCCGCGATCTGCTCCCCGCGCTCAGTCAACGTCACGCCACGATAAGGATGATAGACCAACCATCCCTGATCGGCCAACTTCTTCACCATCTCGTGAATCGAAACCGGTGAGAAATCGAAGTACTCGCCCAATTTGGAGAGCGCCACGGGCGTCTCGGCCTCCACCCGCAAGCGATAGATGGCCCCCAGATATGCTTCCGCTCGCTCTCGAATCAACGCTCCTCCTCGGTCTTAGATATTCCCAACTCCCACAAGATAAATTCATAAGGCGCGCCTTAAAATTAACCTCATTATAACGATTAACACCCGGAGGTCAAGTGAAATTCGGCGCTTTCTTGCTCTTTCTTTTAACGATGCTATGATAGATCGTGCTATGAAGACTACAGAGACAGAAGAAATTATACGTCCCTCCTTGCCGGATCGCCCACCTCGCCACTGTTCCGTATGCGGCGCCCGCGTGGCCGAGGGGGCGAAGATCTGCCTGATGTGCGGCGCTTCGCTGGAAGAGGAAGAGAGCGCCGCCGAAGTTCCGGTCGCCTCACCTACCCCACACATCTCGCGGCGCCAGGGCATTATCCTGGGCGTTATAGCCATCGTCATCTTAGGGATTTCTGTCTATTTAGGATGGCAACTCGCGCAAGGCGAAGGAGCGCCAGCGCCGCCAACATGGACGCCGACGTCCACACTCACGCCCACCGCCACCGACATCCCGCGCACCCCCACACCGACCGCCACGCTGACGCCAACACCACCTCCCACAGCGACGCCCACACCCATCCCGCCGGAGACCTACGTGGTACAATCAGGAGATCTGCTCTCCACCATCGCGCAGAGCCACGGCATCACCGTGGATGAATTAAAGGCCTACAACGACCTGAACTCCGATATTATCGTTGAAGGGGAAACGCTCCTCATCCCGCCGCCCACGCCGACGCCCGGCCCCACACCCACGCCCAACCCAGGAGAGCCGACGCAGACCCCCTCGCCCTACATCCTCTACACCGTCCAATCCGGCGATACCTTATCCACTATCGCGGAGGAGTACAACATCAACGTGGACGATCTTCGTGAGGCCAACGACATTCCGGCCGATTCGGAGAGCATCCAAGCGGATCAAGTCCTGACGATCCCCCAATACACGCCGACCCCGACGCCCCAGCCGGACGCCGAGGCGGTCATCAATGCGACGCCCACGCCGCGTCGCGATTACACCTCGCCTGAGCCGCTCTATCCCCCCCAGGATGCGACCTTCAATGGCGCCGACGCCTTGGTCATCCTGCAATGGGTCTCGGTTGGAATTCTGGAGGATAACGAGTTTTATCACGTCGAACTGACCGTTCCCACATCGGATGGCGATAAGATCACCGATGTTTACATCCGCACGACTGCTTGGCGCGTCCCGGTAGAATTATTCCCCCCACCGGAGGTCGATAGTCGGCTATGCACCTGGCGCGTGAGCGTCGTCCGTCAAACTGCCGCCGAGCCGGAGCCGAGCTACAAGGTTATTGGGCCGGCGAAGGGCAATCGAACCTTTATTTGGGATGTGGCAGAACCCTGAAATGACTTTGATGGAAAGTCCAAGTGTATCCAGCTAAAATCTGATCCACAGGCACAAGGGAGATCTGAAATGATAGGTACACCCCAGACCAAGCAAATTTCGGCAGATTTTTTCACGCAGGGATATCGGATCTCCGGTATATTCAACATGCACAAACGTCTCTTGGCCGATATCGTCTACGACCCCACCACGGACTATATCGAGATTTATGATGCCTATGTCTCCCCCATTATGGACCCGGCGCGAATCAGTGCGCACTACAACTCCACATTAGTCACCAAGCCGCACTTAGATTTTTTCCTCAC
Source organism: Anaerolineales bacterium (assembly GCA_046541755.1). GTDB lineage: Bacteria > Chloroflexota > Anaerolineae > B4-G1 > SLSP01 > JAAAOZ01. The sequence goes on from JBKHCQ010000010.1 coordinate 8,560, forward strand.
CACCAATCTCAAAGATGGCCTGCGTCGCGATCAGCAATACGGGCACAGCCTTCAACGCTACCCGGTCTTCATCACCGTCCCCTTCTTCGAGATCACCGGGGAAATCCTCAGCAGTATGCACAGTTTCCGAGGGCGGCTCTTTCTAACCGAGGCCGGGACCTTCATCACCGTGTTGAACATCACCGCGCGCTCCACCTTCAACCCCGATGTCGTTTATGAAGGGGCGGTCGCGCAGGTCAACCGCGAGAAAATCGGGTGTTTCGGAAAAAAGGTGGACTGACCCGTAATTTTATCAAGAGGATAAATTATGACCAAGATTTTGATCATCGATGATAATCGAGATATGCTCAAGATGATGCAACTGATCATCGAAAAGAAGACTAATTACCAAGTCATCCCTTGCAAGGACGGCCGGGAGGGCTTGGAAGCAGCCTTCGAGCGCCAGCCAGAGATCGCCATTGTGGATGTGATGATGCCGGGGATCAGCGGCTACGAGGTGGTTAAAGAGTTGCGGAAGATGCCCCGGACTGCCGATATGGGGATTCTAATTCTCACGGCGCGCGGCCAGGCCATCGACCGCACTGCGGCGCTCGAAGCCGGGGCCGATGATCACCTCCCCAAACCCATCAAAATGGATGCTTTGATCGAGCGTATCGATGCTCTGCTGGAGGAAAAGGAAGAAGAGCGACAACAGAAGAAAGAAAGGGAGGAAGAAGCGGCAGCGGCAGAACGCGAAAAACCCAAGCAGCCGCCAGCCGCGCCCAAGAAGAAAGAGCGGGAGCATTTAACCATCGCGCTCTTCAGTTTGCGCGGCGGGGTGGGTGTGACAACGTTAGCCGTTAATCTTGCCAGCCTCCTCCAACAGGTCGGGCCGACCCTCCTGTTGGATCTCTCCCCCAATTCCGGCCATTGCGCGCTCAATCTGGGGGTGCATCCCGAAAAGCACTGGGGGAACTATTTAGAGAATCCTCGCATCCCCTTCGAATCGTTGTTGCTCTCTCACGCCTCCGGGCTACGATTGCTGGCCGCGCCGCTCGTACCGCTCCAATATGGATGGTTCAACGACAGCGATATCAAAAAACTGCTCACTGAACTCAAGCCCGCGGGGCGCTTCTTGATCTTGGATATGCCGCCGGTCCTCAATACCACAGCTCAATATCTGCTCACGCAAGCCCACTTTGTGCTGCTGGTCAGCGGGGATGATCCGGCCAGCCTGCAGACGACGATGATGACGCGCAAAGCGATTGCCGATTATGCCCCCCGCACGCTGCTGATTCGCAACGCCACGAGGCCGGGGCCGCATCCTTCTGTCGAGGCGGTGAAGCGCGCCCTGCACACCAAAATCTTGATCGATATTCCCTACGAAGAGGCGCAACGGAAAGCCCAACCCACGGGGCTTCCGGTAGCGCTTTCGCAACCGGAAGCCCCGATGGCGACTCAACTCAAGCGCGCGATTCAATTGCTCCTCACACGCAAAAGAAACACGCCATAAAAAATCCCCCGCGGCATCGCAGGGGACCACGCACTTCTATTTCACCACCGATCGCTCGGCCTCGCCTCTCTCCAACTCACAAAATCGCAATCCGCCCCAACATGACTAAGAAGAGAAATCCGACGAAAGCTATATCAAAGAATGCGAGAAGGGCGAGCACAAAACGCTGCCAGGGCAACAGCCCCGCGATCCGCCGGCTTGATTGGCGGCGCGCCACAGTTTCCTCGGAGGCCGTCTCTTCGACCTCCATCTCGCCCCGAAGATCGCCCAACATATCCCAATCGTCGTTCTCCACCGCACTCTCATCTTCTTCCACCGCCGGCATCACGGGAGATGACGCCCCCAGAGATAACGACTCCGGCGAAGGTGTATCATCCTCCTCTGCATCCCCCGGCGCTAAATCACGCAACCAATCTGGAAAATCCTCGCTCATTATTAACCTCCGTAAACTCCGTAACCGCCATCCATAACGCCATCACGTCACCCATGCTATCATCAATATCATCTTATCACAAAAAGCTTACCGCAAAAAGGAATAAAGTCAACTTGACAAAACAGCTCCCCCGCGAATTTTACACCCGCGATACGCTCACCATAGCCCGCGAGTTGTTGGGCAAGTGCCTGGTGCGCCGCTTCGAGGGCCAACGTCTCGCCGGCTACATCACCGAGGTGGAGGCCTACATCGGCGAGGAGGACGAGGCCTGCCACGCCTGCAGCGGCAAGACGGAACGCACCACCCCGATGTACGGCCCGCCTGGACGCCTCTACGTCTACCTCATCTACGGGATGTATCATTGCCTGAACATCGTCTCCGAACCGGAGGGATTCCCCGCCGCCATCCTCGTGCGCGCCCTCCGCCCCACGGAGGGGGTGGCGACGATGCGCCGCCTGCGCGGTGCTCAGCACGCCGACCGCGATCTCGCGCGAGGTCCCGGTCGGCTCTGCGAGGCGCTGGCCGTGGATCGCAGTTTCAACCACGCATGCCTCTACGCTGAGGATGCGCGTCTCTGGCTGGAACAAGCGCCCGCCGTGCCCGCCGACGAGATCGCGCGCAGCCCTCGCATCAATGTGCGCGGCGACGAGCGCGCCCGCACCGTCCGCTGGCGCTTCTACCTGCGAGATAGCCGTTGGGTCAGCGGCAAGCGCGCCTTCAATCATCGCTACGCGCCTGTCTCGCCAGAAGACGCGGCCCCATGAGCAACGGGGCGGAACTTTCGCCCCGCCCCGTGATACCCCTTAAGCTGAAATCGGCGCTATGCAAACCGCTCTTTGAGCGCATCCTCTAAGGTCGGCTGCCCGATGACCTGCAACTCATAGCGCACCCGCTCCATCGGATGATCAACCTTCAAGACACGGGTTAAATCGATGGGCGTCCCCACAATGACCAGATCACACGGCGTGTGGTTGATCGTCACCTCAAGATCGCGCATCTGCTCATGCCCGTAGCCCATCGCCGGCAATACTTTACCGGTGTCGGGATACTTCTCATAGGTATCGAGAATTGATGCCACCGCGTACGGCCGGGGATCAATAATCTCGGCGGCGCCAAAGCGCTGCGCCGCGACGTAGCCCGCGCCATAGGACATCTCGCCATGCGTCAGCGTCGGGCCATCCTCGACGACCAGAACGCGCTTACCGCGAATCTCCGCGGGATGATCGACGAAGATCGGGGAGGCCGCCAGCACCACCGTTGCATTGGGATTCACCTGTGCGATGCTCTCCTGAATCTTACGCACGTTCGCATAATCCGCCGTTCCCACTTTGTTGATGACGATCACATCCGCCGCGCGTAGATTGGTCTCGCCGGGGAAGTAAGTCATCTCATGGCCGGGGCGATGCGGGTCGGCGACCGTAATCCACAGATCTGGGCGGTAGAAGGGTATATCATTGTTGCCGCCATCCCAGACGATCACGTCCGCCTCCTTCTCGGCCTCGCGCAGAATCGCCTCGTAATCGACGCCGGCGTACACGACCACGCCGCGATCGATGTGCGGTTCATATTCCTCGCGCTCCTCGATGGTGCAGTTGTGCTTATCAAGATCATCGTAGGTCTCGAAGCGCTGCACCGCCTGCTTGGTCAGATCCCCATAGGGCATCGGGTGGCGAATCGCGACGACCTTCTTGCCCAGCGCCTGCAACGCATCGCAGACGTAGCGCGTGGTCTGAGATTTGCCGGAGCCGGTCCGCACGGCGCAGATCGCCGCGACGGGCTTAATGCTCTCTAACATCGTGGCGCGACTTCCCATCAGGCAAAAATCGGCGCCGATGGCGTTCACTGACGCGGCCTTGTGCATCACATACTCGTGCGGCACATCAGAGTACGAGAATATGACCTGATCGATCTCGTGCTCTTCGATCAGCGACGCTAACTTATCCTCAGGGTAGATCTTGATGCCATCAGGGTAGAGCTTACCCGCTAACTCCGGCGGATACTGGCGCCCTTCGATATTGGGGATCTGCGTCGCCGTGAATGCGACGATCTCATACTGCGGATTATCACGGAAGTAGGTGTTGAAATTGTGGAAATCGCGTCCCGCAGCGCCCATAATGATAACTCGTATCTTTTTATCCATGTAGAGACTCCTTTTTAAATTCAGATTCAGATTCAGATTCAGATTCAGATTCAGATTGGGAATAGCTTAGTTATATCACGACATCATACAATTAACCGGAGCCATCATAGCGGTATGATGACCCCCTATGAGACGTCCCTAAACATACCAAAATGGGGCGAGGATCACAAGTGAAATTCCGAAAAAAAGCTGCGCAATTCATCATATCAGCCCCAGATGAGCGTACTGATGAATTGCGCAGCTCCCCAAATGTCAGTATAAGAACATCTACAAGTTATGCTGTCTGCTCCGCTTCCGCTTGTGGCTGCACCTGTTGCTCCATCTCGTTGAGGATCGCCTCTTGTTTGGGCACCAACGCGCCCAACACGCCGTTCACAAATCGCGCGGCGCTCTCTGATCCAAAGCGCTTGGCAATTTCCACCGCCTCGTTGATCGCGACTTTGATCGGAACATCGCCGGCCGTGAACTCATAGAGCGCCATCCGCAATAAATTCCGATCCACCAAGGCAATCTGATTTAAGGGCCATTCCGAGGCCTGTGATTGGATGTACGCATCCAAGATCTCGCGATAGCGCAGCACGCCCAGCACCAGGGAGCGACTATATTCGCGGCCACGCGCCGATAGGTGCTCCGCTTCTCGCAAGCGCTCATCTAAGACCTCACCCACCGGGTGATCCGTCATATCGATCTCAAATAACGCTTGGAGGGCCGACTCCCGCGCCAGCCGTCGCTCGCCTTTCATATCGTCAACTAAGCTCCCTACGCCGCCATTGCCTCGGCGGTCATCTCAGATTGAGGATAAACCACATCATCGATATAAACGTGTACGGCGTTAACCGGCATACCGATCATCTGCTGGATGGTGCGGGTCACCTCGCGCTGAATCTTCCGCCCCAATTGCAACAAGCTCTGGTTAGGCTTGGCGATGACGTGCAAATCGACGGTGACGCGGCCATTTTCCACCTGGACGCTGACCGGCTTGCTACCCAGAAAGCGATCCAGTTCCTCGTACTTGATTTTGACGACGCCCGACACCTCATTCGCCGCCAACCACACCATCATCTCCAACACCTCTGGTTCGGTGGTCACGCTGCCAGGAATATCTAGCACTTCGTTCTCCTGCATCTTCCCTCCTTCATCTGCACATCACCTGCACATCACCTGCACATCACCTGCACATGTTCAAGCCGCCCTATTCGACCCAAAAATGTGGTTCAGCTTGCTGATATAGCATCCGGGCCTCCGCGGAGGCCCGGCGCCATTTAACGCTCAACCTTACTCAACCTGAAAACCCAAAGTGTGCTGATGAGAGGTTTACTCCTCTTCGACTTTCATCACCTTGCGCCCACGATAACGCCCGCAACTCTGGCACACGTGGTAGGGCAGGACTAACTCACCACATTCACAGTGAATCTGATTGCGAAGCCGTGGTGAAGGAAATGTCTGCGCGCGACGTCGATCACGACGACCACTAGAAATACGTATCTTCGGTACTGCTGCCATGCTTCTCTCCCCTTATCTTTTATATTTTTATTCTTAGATCCAAATGGATCGAAAACTAACCTATAGATATTTTATGATGCACAACGCGCTTCCGCCTCCACATCAGCGAAGCAGTTCAAAGCGCATCCCTCATTATACGAAAAAGAGCTGTTCTGTCAAACCTATATCAGCTCCTCGCGATGTCGCAGGGTGGTTTCGCGCTCCGCCTCTAACCGCTGCAAGCCGTTTTCTACCACGTGGAGATTACGGGTCAATTCCCCCTGAAGTTGACTGAGCATATCGAAGACGTACTCATCCGCGTCGGCGCGCAGGCCATCCGCCTCATTTCCCGCCTGCTGGAGGATGCGTTTCGCCTCGCGCCGCGCCTCCTCGGCGATGCGATGCTCGCTCACCGCGCGCTCAGCCTCCACGCGCGCGTCGGCCTTGATGCGTTTAGCCTCTTCACGCGCCTGCTCCAAGATCATCTCCCGCTCTTGGAGAATCTTACGGGCGTGAAAAATTTCATCTGGAATAGCTTCGCGCAGTTGGATCAATTGACTGCGCGCTTCTTCATCCGAGACGAGTCGACTTCCCAAAAACTTGGGACTTTCCTCCAGAATATACTGCTCCAGACGTTCCATCAAGAACTCAATATCCATCGCCGCACCCCCGTCAGATCATTCCAGTCAAGTATCCAAAAAACGAATGGGTTTCTGAGAGAAAAGTACTATCGCCCTTTGCCTCACGGTCTCGCGTTAACCCCACATTTTTGCTGCAACGCCTGGGCCACCGGCGGCGGCACAAAATCCGATATATCCCCCCCGGCCATACAGATTTCCTTCACAACGCTAGAGCTGAGAAATGCATGCTCCAGGTTGGTCATTAAACAGACCGTGTCCACCTCCGGACAGAGTTTCTGATTAGTGAGCGCCATCTGATACTCCATCTCAAAATCGGAGATCACTCGCAGACCGCGGACCAAGACCTGCACGCCATGGGCGTAAGCGAAATCCACCGTCAGGCCATCGTAGGAACAGACCTGGACGTTGGGAATATCCTGCAACGCCCTGTGCGCCAAGGCCACTCGCTCCTCAGCAGGAAAGAGTACATCTTTTTCCGGTCGCACGTAGACTCCGACTATCAGACAATCAAAGAGCGCCGCCGCTCGCCGGGCAATATCGACATGACCATGGTGAATAGGATCAAAGGAACCGGGATAGAGCGCCAATGCCCGACAATCGGTCAACTTACATCCCCCTCGGGCGCGTCGTCTGACCAGAAACGGGTGACGCGCTGCCCCAGCAGGCGATGTTCGGGCTGCGAGAGCACCGGGTCATCGTCCAAAAGCTGCTCGGCCACCTGCCGCACGGTGTGCAAGAGGCGGGTATCGGCCCACGTGGCCAGTGGTAACTCCGGGAAGCCGCTTTGGCGCGTGCCCAAAAACTCGCCCGGCCCGCGCATCTCCAAGTCCTTTTCCGCTAACACAAAGCCGTCAGTGGTGGATTCGACCGCTTGGAGGCGCTCATTGGCCGCATCGGATGCACTTTCGGCTAACAGCAAGCAATAGGATTGATGCGCCCCCCGTCCTACGCGACCTCGGAACTGATGGAGTTGGGCCAAGCCAAAGCGATCCGCGCCGTCGATCAGCATAACCGAGGCGTTGGGCACATCAATGCCCACCTCGACCACCGAGGTGGCAATCAGGATGTCGATCTCGCCCTGGGCAAATTTCATCATCACGACCTCTTTTTCAGCGCCCGACATCCGCCCGTGCAACAGGCCCAAGCGCAGGTCAGGAAAAATATCGCGCTGCAAACGCTCATATTCATCTACCGCCGCCCGCGCATCGACCTTATCCGAAGCTTCAACCAACGGGTAGATGATGAAGGCCTGCCGTCCCGCTTCTACCTGGCTGCGGATGAAGACGTAGGCCCGCTCCCGCTCGCGGGGATAGAGCACCCGGGTCTTGATGGGCTGGCGTCCCGGCGGCATCTCGTCCAGTACCGAGACGTCCAAATGGCCCCAGACGGTCAATTCCAACGAGCGGGGGATGGGCGTCGCCGTCATGACCAGGATGTGAGGGTTGTAGCCCTTCTGCCGTAATTGGCCGCGTTGTTCGACGCCAAAACGATGTTGCTCATCGATCACGGCCAGCGCCAGATCCTCAAACTCGACCGTCTCCTGGATCAGCGCGTGGGTGCCGACGATGATCTGGATGGAGCCATCGGCCAGGCCGGCATAGATCGCCGCGCGCTCCTCGCCGGTCGTGCTACCGGTGAGCAAGCCGACCCGCGGCCGCTCTTGACCATTCGGCGCGGGGAACGACGCGAACAGCTCCTTGAGGCTCTGATAGTGCTGTTCGGCTAAGATCTCCGTGGGCGCCATCATCGCAGCCTGGGCGCCGGATGATGCCGTCGCCATCATCAACAGCGCGGCGACGACCGTCTTCCCAGAGCCGACATCGCCCTGCAAGAGGCGGTTCATCGGATAGCCGGCGGCTAAATCACGGAGCATCTCGCGCAACGCCTGCTGCTGCGCGGCGGTCAATTCATAGGGCAAGCTTGTCCGCAGGCGATCCACATAGTCGGGATCGGGACGAATAATACGCCCTGGCTGGGACGTCCACTGTCGTTTCTGGCGCAAGAGACCCAACTGCAAGTAGAGCGCCTCTTCAAATGCCAAGCGACGGCGCGCGGCCTGGAGATGGGCTTGGCTATCGGGAAGGTGAATGCCCCACAGCGCACGCTCCAAGGGCAATAGATCGTGCTGCTCGCGCAATGGATCCGGCAGCGGATCGGGGACGCGCTGCGCCCACGCGGATAGCGCTTTGTGCATCGTCATACGCATCCAGCGCTGCGAGAGGCCCTCCGTCAAGGGATAGATGGGTTGAATCCGCGCCGTCATCACCTCTTTGCGCCCGACGCGCTCCCACTCCGGCGAGTTCATCGTCAAGCGCCCCAGATACTCATCCACCTCTCCGCTGACCAAAATGCGCATCCCTGGTCGGATGCGTTTCTCCAAATAGGATTGATTAAACCACGTCACCGGTAAAGTGCCCGTCTCATCCGATAAAATCGCCCTAAAGAGATATTGTCCGCCGCGCGTGCGCCGCCCGCCAGCCTCGAAGACAGAAGCGAGCACGCTAACGCGCTCACCGTACTCCAAGCGGTTGATGGTCTTCAGGGTGGAATAGTCCTCGTAGCGGTGTGGGTAGAGCCGCAACAGATCGCCAATCCGCGTCACGCCCAGATTCTCCAATTGCTCGGCGCGCTTCTTGCCGACGCCGGAGAGTAACAACACGGAAGCATCTAAGCCGCGACCTTCCTCGCTGGGCGGCGCAGGGGCCGCAGGTGATTTCGAGGGTGATGGCGATGGCGGGGCAGATTTAGGGGCGGGAGCCGCTTTCTTCTTGGCCTCTACTTCTACCTCCAAGCTCTCCGGGCCGGCCCGCAGCACGCGCCACAAATCCCGCATCGCTTCCTCACGGGCATCGACGCGCAACGTGCTGTACGCTTCCAACCGATTCGCGACATCCCGCACCCAGGGCGTCGCGCCATAGACCTTCTCCGCCTGAGAGAGCCACGTCCCAACGTAGCGGGATAGCCCTCCAGAAACGGCCTTGTCCTGATACTGATAATCTTCCTCCTCTAATCGAAGGATTTTTTGCAAAATTTCCAAAGGTTTAACCATTCTCACCCCAACTCAATTTTACTACAAAATTTTTCAATACCCAATAACGATCTCGTTACCAATTCAAAAAAGCTCTCTGTATCTATGCTTTTACTTTTTCCACCGGCTCAGCCCGCACAACCGCCACGCCAATCCCCTTCGGGCCGACGTGGGTGCCGAAAATGGGGCCAACCTCTACAGTGAGCAAGGGCGCATCGATCAACGCCGCCAAATCTCCCTGGAGTTGATCCAAGGCTTCCTGGGGCGCTCGGCTGTGGATGATGGCTAAGCGCTCAATCGGCGCGATGGTCGTCACAAAGTTGGTTAATCGCTCCAAGGCTCGATGATAAGTGCGCACGTGCCCGGCTAATTTCGCCTCGCTCTGGGCATAGGAGATGATCGGCTTGATGCGCAGCCAACCGGCCATCTGGACCGCCGCCCATCCCACCCGCCCCCCGCGCCGCAGATGATCTAACGAGGCTAGCACGCCCCGCACGTATGTCCGCGCGCGCATACCTTCGAGCAAAGCCAACACCTCGGGGAGCGTCGCGCCCTGAGCTATCGCTTCAGCCGCCGCGATGGCCATCCACCCGACGCCCATGGAGACCTGCCCCGTCTCAACAATATGCACCCGCGCCTCATCTTCGTTCAAGAATTTGGCCGCCTGCCTGGCGTGCCGGACGATACTGCTCAGCGGGGAGGCCAAAAAGAGGCCAATGATGTCCGTCGCGCCTTCGGCGACTAACTCCCCATAGGCGGCCAGAAATTCTTCTGGTGGAGGCGCAGCGGTCTGCGAGCGTTGATCATAACGCTCCCACTCGCGGTAAAACCAGGCGGAATCTAATGCCGCATCTGCCAAGTAACTTTTGCCTCCCAAAATCACGTAGATGGGAACGACTTGGATGCCTAAACGATGTGCTAGATCCCAAGGAAGATCCGCGACGCTATCGGTAACGACACGGATCTTCTGCCCATAAGTGGTGCGGGTCACGCCATACCTTCGTAAATGACCAATCCCACCGCGTCGGGGCCGACGAACGAGGCGATGATGGGATCATAGGCGATGATGAGGACCTCTCGATTCGGCATCACCTGCTCGAGCCGGCTGTGCAAGCGCATCACCTCATCGTTCGGTTCAGGTTGACTCTGAAAGATCACCATTTTCTGCATCTGCGAGAATTCCGACGCGAATTCCAACAACTTATCCAATGCTTTATCGGAGCGGCGACTCTTCTCCAAAGGCAAAATGTCGCCCTCTTCCATCTCCATAAAGGGATGGATGTCCAAGATCGAGCCTAAAATCGCCTGCATCGCGCTAAGCTTACGACTTCGATAGAGATAATCCAACGTGTGCGAGACGATCACCACATAGATATGGGGCATCATCCCCCGAATACGCCGGACGATCTCCGACAGGGGCAATTCCCCTTGGAGCAGTAACTCGCCCGCCCGCTCCACCAACAACCCCAGTCCCACGGAGACCGTCTCCGAATCTACGATGGTGATATCGCAGCGCCCCATGAAATCCCGTGCCGCGATCTGCGCGTTACGCACCACAGGGCTGAGGCGCCGCGATGAGAGGAGCAGTAACATCCGATTAGTGCGGTATAACGTCCGCTCGAAGACCGCGCGGAAGTCGTCCGGCGCCGGGCCGACGATCTCCACGGGATGACGGGCGCGTTTTAGCTCGCGGAGCAAGTCCAAGTGCCCATAGGTCTGTTGATCGTACATATAGAGTTGTCCGCCGGCTTTGGCCACAATCGGCAGGGAAGTGACGCCCAACTCCCGCAATCGCGAAACAGGAAGATAAGCTGTGCCATCTGTAATGAGTTGAATATGATTTCCGGCCACGCTTTAAGTACTCCTTTGATTCACTTAAGTAGTTCTAGAAATTAAAGTCTGCCAAGCCTGACGCTTTTTTCTCTGGGGACCGCTTGTGTTGGGGAGGGTTACTTTCTTGGAACGGCCTCAATTTATTAATTTATTCAATCGACATAATGAAAGGATAATGCGGTTGTCCACCCAGCACAATCTCGAACTCCAAGTCGGGATAGGCTTCAGCCAAGTCCTCGGAGATTTCAACAGCTTCTTCCTCGCTGACACCTTCACCGTAATAGAGCGTGACTAATTCTCGTATCTCGAGATCCGCCTCCGCTAATAGCCAGAGCAACGCTTCCCGCAGGGAGGTCGTGCCCACCACCAACTCATCATCCATCAAGCCGATAATGTCGCCGGTGGACACTTCCACGTCATTGATCTCCACATCGCGAGTCGCGCGGGTCACTTCACACGTGGTGACTTGCTTCGCCATCTCCAACATGGCGCTCACATTACTATCCACGGTCGCTTGTTGATCCAACGCCAATAACGCCGAGACTCCTTGCGGGATGGATCGGGTAGGCACAACGGCGACCTCTTTCTCCTCGCTCACTTCAGCCGCTTGCTCGGCGGCCATTAAAATGTTCTTGTTGTTAGGCAGGACAAGCACCTTATCGGCGGCGACCTTAGCGATGGCATCCAGGATCTCCGCCGTACTGGGATTCATCGTCTGCCCCCCCTCGACGATCACACTCGCGCCCAGGCTCCGAAAGACCTCAGATAGACCTTCGCCCGCCGCGACCACGACAACGCCGATGTTCTTCGTAACTTGTTGGCTCTCCGCACTCGGCCCCATCACAGGATGTTGGTCGCGGCCGGAGATAAATTCTTGATACTGGGCCTGCATATCCTCGACGACGACGTCGCGCAGTGAGCCGCACTTCGCGCCATAGCTGATGGGGACGCCAGGATCGGGGACGTGAACATGTACCTTGATGGCTTCTGGATCGCCGACGACGAGCGGGCAATCCCCCATCGCTTCGATGTTGGCGCGGATCTCAGCGACATCCATCTGTTGCCCAATGATCACAAACTGGACATCGTAAGGGTAATCACTATCGAAGTGTAGTTCGCCCGGCCCATGGGGATGCGCCGGCGCCGCCTCCAGATCGACGACGCGCTCCAAGCGGTCACTTTCGTTGAGCGACAATCCATTGAGATGCCGCCACATTCCTTCCAAGATCACGACTAAACCCTGGCCGCCGGAATCGACTACACCAGCCTCGCGCAATACCGGCAGCAGAGCCGGCGTTCGCGCCTCGGCGGCTTTCGCCCGCTGCAACATCCGATCGAAAGCCCCAGATACATCATCGGTCTCCTTCACCGCTTCCTCCACTTCCTCGGCGACTTCGCGCACAACGGTGAGGATCGTCCCCTCTACCGGTTTGACCACGCCCTTATAGGCCGTATCGGCGGCCATGCGCATCGCGCGGGCCAGATCGACCACATTCATCTGCAATTTGTCGTCCAAACCCCGCGCAAATCCTCTCCAAACCTGTGAGAGAATCACGCCAGAATTACCCCGCGCGCCCATCAGCGCACCGTGGGCTAACTTATTCGCCATTCGCCCGATGTGCGCTTCTTGCTCATCCGCGATCTCTTTCCAGGCCGAGTCCATGGTCAACGTCATATTTGTCCCGGTATCACCATCCGGCACCGGGAATACATTCAGGGTATTAATCGCTTCCTGATGTTGCCGGAGCCACAAGAGCGCTGCATGTATCATCGCTTTGAGATCTTCACCATCCAAAGCGTGCACTTCGGTTACTTCATAACTGGCCACAATAACCTCCTAACGGGAACGAGCCATCATCAAAAAGCATCTCATCCGCCAAATTCTTGTTCATCGTACAGAATTTTACGGGTTAGGCCCTAATCCCGATCGCTCACGCGTAAGGCCTGGATATGCACATTAACAGCCGCCACCGGTAACTCCAAAGCTTTCTCCACCTGATACTTGACCACGTGTTTGATGCTTTTCGCCACACTCGAGACCCGGGTGCCATATTCAACCACGACGTATAGATCAATAAAGATACGTCCATCTCGAACCACGACCTCAATGCCCCGTTTGCGATCCGTGGAGAGCATATCCACCACCCCAGTAGCAAAGTTCTTGGGCACCGTCCCCACGACGCCGTAGCACGTCTGCACAGCTTCACTAACGATAGAGGCTACCGCCGCCGGTGCAACCTCAATTCGACCACGAGCTTGAATATCTTCGCTCATGCTAACCTCCTCTTAGTTGCGTCTTTCCTTCTTTATGGTATTATACCTGTTGTCACTGTGATGAAAAAGAGGTGAAAATAATGGCAAAATGTGAAATTTGCGGCAAAGGTCCAGGATTTGGCAATACAGTCAGTCACTCCAAACAGGCAAGTAAGCGTACGTTCCGTCCAAACATCCAGCGCAAGCGCGTGATGATCGATGGAAAAATGCGCCGAGTTGACATCTGCACACGCTGTCTGCGAACACTCTCGCGTAAAGGCAGCGTGTAAAGCCTAACCCTTAACGACCGTAACAAAACGTCCCCGTTCTGTTAAAATGAACGGGGACGTTTTGTTTTCCCCGCTCAGACCCCTCCAAGAAAATAAATCTTCCCCAGCGAAGTAAGTTTTCGAGCAAAAAGTCGCCTCTGGGAGGATTTTAAATTCTCGAACCCGCTCAAACAGCCTCCCGAATTGCCGTTATCGCCGCCGCAACGCCCACTTCGGCCTTGAAGATGGCAGAGCCGGCGATCAACAGCTCCGCACCCGCTGCGACAACCAATGGCGCCGTCTCCACATCGATGCCGCCATCAACAGAGATCAACGCTTCACGCTCAGCCTCCATCACCATCCGCCGAACCGCTTTGATTTTAGGCAAAACCTCCGGCAAAAACGCCTGTCCCCCAAAGCCGGGATTGACGCTCATCACCAACACAAGATCTAGCATCGACACAACGTAACGCAGAGTTTCCTCGGATGTCGCCGGATTGAGAGCCACACCAGCCCCAACGTTCAAATCGGAAATCTGTTGCAGCGTCCGATGCAGGTGCGGGCACGTCTCTGGATGTACCGTCAGATAATCGGCGCCGGCCTCGGCAAAGGCCGTCAGATAACGCTCAGGCGTCTCTATCATCAGATGCACATCCAACGGCAACGACGTCACATCCCGCACCGCCGCGACGACCACGGGGCCAAAGGTGAGATTGGGGACAAAGCGCCCGTCCATCACATCCACGTGGATCATATCCGCGCCGGCCGCTTCAGCTTCCGCGACGGCGACGCCAAGCGCAGCCATATCAGCAGCTAATATCGAAGGGGCAATTTTTATCATCGATTTCATTTCATTTTCCCAATAGAACTTCGGAGCTAAGAAATCTTCTCATTTGACTCGGAAATCATTAGTTCCTTCTCATCCTTGACCGTGCTATTATAACACAGGTTTATTACGTTACTACCGCTTTCTATCGCCGGTCTTTTGGGTCTCGCTAGATAACTACCTGGGTGGCCCTTAAAAGCAGTAAATTCCCGAAGAACCTCTACCCCCCAAAGATTCTCGCCCGCCGAATTTCTGCTCGTTGCACAGGACAGGGAAAAGATAATCCCTCAACAATACCGTGGCAACCTCGTCCCTCAATGGCGAATCCCAAAATCCTTACCAACCCCTTACATTCTATGCAAATCCAGAGAAAGTTAACAAAAACGTTACGAAATGATTAAGATGCGAAAATACTATTGACGTACCAACTCAAAAATGCTACTATGAGCACAAGTTGCAACGTTAACGACGCATGTAGCACAACCTTTGATTACTTTAGAAAGAGATAACAAGGAGAGACCTATGTTCCGTGAAAGAATCCAAGATAAATATGAAGATCTATCACCGCGTTTCCGTACCTTGGCCGATTTTATTTTAGAGAATACCTTAGATGTAGGCTTCCTAACAGCCACGGCCTTGGCGCGTCGGGTTGGCGTGGATCCGGCTACAGTGGTACGCTTCTCTCAAGAGATTGGTTATTCGGGTTACCGCGAGCTTTCCCGAGAGATCAAGGACTACATCAACAACCAACTGGCCTTGCGTTACAAAAAAGGGGCGCCTGAATCTGAGGGGCTGGCAGGGGAGATCGCGGTCCTGGCCGACGAGTTAAGTGAACGCATCCGGGATCTCAAAGCGGACGCGGACGAAATCGCGCGCGCCGCGAAGCAAATCCATAGCGCTCGCCGGATTTTCATCGCCAGCGAAACCGAGGGCTACGGCATCGCGACACTGTGGAGCACCTATCTCAATCTACTCAACCTCACCGCTCGCCCCATCCAAGCCGAAGCGATGCAAAGTGTACTATTCCTACGCGATGCCACACCAGATGATGTCCTGGTCACTATCACCTTGGGCCTCACACCCAATGTAGAAACTGGACATTTACTGAACGCCGCGCGAGAGCAAGGCGCCAGCACCATCGCCATCACCACCAGTCCGACGCTTCTCCCCGCACGGCAGGCGGACATCAATCTCTTCGTCCCTTCCGAAACAACTTCCGGCTATCCAGCCTTTGACTCCCTGATGGCGATCTTATCTCTACTCTGGCAAGCCCTCATCACACTGGAAGGAGAAAAAGCTGAACAGAACATCACCCACACGATGTCAGTGCTCAATACCTTAATCCAGCAAAAGTCCCAGGTCCCGACCTACGACATAGACGCTCTATTGCGCCTATGGAAACAAAAATCTGAGCCAAAATCAGCGTAAACACTATGTTGGCGACTCCATCAGAAAGAGGAGGGCATCATGCCCTCCTCTTTCTCATAGACACCTCATGGTTCTTCAAGAGTTCGCCGGGTGCAATGATCCTATCCCCACCGTAACCTAGTAACGACGTAAAAAAGGTCTGTGATCCCCCCAAACACACATATCTGCACTGCTTTTAGGGCGGCTTAGGGAGATGTCCGGAAAAATCCAAAAGACCCACACTCATTCAATGAACAGCTCAGAGACAGCGGATGAAGATTAATCCCCATGCCAGGCGGGCAAGGACTCAAATGCCGGGGGCCATGTAGCCGTATAAAAGCTCAAATTATCCAACAACGCCCGCCGCCATAGCGCATCGACGTGAGAGCCTTCGTGAACTTGATAAACCACGTCCGCCTCTTTTTCCAACAACACATCCCGCAATCGGATTGTGCCCGCACGCGCCCAATCCGCATCCCCAGCATTCAAATAAAACCTCAAATCCGGCGGCCCCTCTTGCACTAACACAAAAGGATCATACTGAGGCAGGGGACGATTTAATGCCAAAGCCGGGCTATGCGCCCCCACAGTTCCAAAAAGCTCGGCGTGACGCAACGCAATCTCCAGCGCCCACACGCCACCGCGCGAAATCCCGCCAATAGCTCGCCCCTCGGGCGCTTGCCACGTCCGATATGCCTGATCGACAGCGGGCAACAACTCACTGATAAACATGCCTTCAAATGAGCCTGGCCCGCCGCTAGAATGTACGTAGAGTCCATCCGAGCTAACGCCGGGCATCACGATAATGAACGGCCCAACAATCTCTCGGCTGATCCAATCATCGGCCAACTCATCCATCCCCAGCGCATCCCAGTGTCCTTCGTCCATAGGCCAGCCGTGCAAAAGATACAAAACCGGAAAAGCCTTATCCTGATAATAATCATAACACGGCGGCAAATGAACGAGATACCGCACCTCCTCCCGCATCGCGTCACTGACTAAGTAATGCTGGATCGTTCGTCCCCGTAAATTCGGACACAAAAAGGGGGTTGAAGTCGGAGTCGGAGTGGGGGAGCTTGTGGGATCGGGCATGACAGGTGCCGACGTTATTGTTGCAGTCACAATGTCTGGAACCTGTTCCTTATCAGCCTCCGATGAGGCTGAGGAT